>JAOZSP010000006.1:0-13016 GCA_029939615.1 Candidatus Izemoplasma sp.
ATAACACTAATTTCTGGATAAGTAACACCTAAACGACAACCTCTATGTCCTAACATTGGATTAAATTCATGTAGACTATCTAACATTCTTAATAGTTTATCAGTTTCAATTCCTAAGTCTTTAGCAACTTCAGCAGCATCTTCAGCTTGTGGTAAAAACTCATGAAGTGGAGGATCTAATAAACGAATACAAACTGTTTTACCTTCCATTGCAGTAAAAATTTCTTTAAAGTCTTTTAATTGGTGAGGTAAGATTCTAGATAAAGCTTCTTCTCTTGCTTCTAAATCTTCAGCAAGGATCATACGACGCACATCTAAAATTCTTTCTTCATCAAAGAACATATGTTCTGTACGACAAAGTCCAATACCTTCAGCTCCAAATGATAATGCTTGTAAACTATCTCTTTTGTTATCAGCATTTGCTTTAACACCCAAAGTTTTAATTTCTCTAGACCATTCTAAGATTGTTTGGAATTCTTCACTAAACTCAGGAGATTTAGTTTCAATTGTACCAGCATAAACATTACCAGTAGTTCCATCAATACTAAATGGAGTTAATTCAGGATATTTTTTACCATTAATTAGCATATATCCTTCTTCTTCATTAATTGATAATTCTCCACAACCACTAACACAGCATTTACCCATACCACGAGCAACTACTGCAGCATGTGAAGTCATACCACCAAGTTGAGTAACGAAACCTTCACAAACGATCATACCTTCAATATCTTCAGGTGAAGTTTCTTTTCTAAATAATAAATATTTTTTTCCTGTTTCTTCTTTTAAAGCAGCAGCTTTTTCAGAACTAAACACGATTTGTCCACTAGCAGCACCTGGAGATGCAGCTAAACCTGTAGTCAAAATTTCAGCAGCTTCTAAAGAAGCTTCGTTAAATATTGGATGTAATAATTGATCGATTGCATTAACATCGATAGAAGCAACCGCTTCTTCTTTAGTTAATAACCCTTCATTATGGAAATCAACAGCAATTTTAATACCCGCAGCACCAGTACGTTTACCATTTCTTGTTTGTAATATGTATAAAATTCCGTCTTCAATAGTAAACTCAATATCTTGCATATCTCTATAATGAGCTTCTAAATCATCTAAAATATCAGTTAACTCTTTATAAATAGCAGGAGATTGTACAGCGAATTCTGATAATTTTAAAGGAGTACGGATACCTGCAACGATATCTTCACCTTGTGCATTAAATAAGAATTCTCCAAAAATTTCTTTATCACCTGTTTTAGGATTTCTTGTGAATAAAACACCAGTACCGCTATTATCACCAGTATTACCAAACACCATTTGTTGAACATTAACTGCAGTTCCCCAAGAATGTTCGATACCATTATGGTTACGATAAATGATAGCACGTGGAGTATCCCATGATTCAAATACAGCATTAACAGCCATTTCTAATTGTGTGAAAGGATCTTGTGGGAATGGAGCTCCTGTTTCTTTTTCAACAATAAGTAAGTATTGTTTAGAAACACTTTTCCAGTCGTCAGCATTTAATTCTAAATCACTGTCATATCCTTGTTCTTCTTTAATTGTGTCTAAAACACCTGCGAAAGCTTCATATTCAACACCTTGAACAACTTCTCCAAACATATGAATAAATCTTCTGTAGATATCCCAAACGAATTTAGGATTACCAGTTTTTTCAATCATTGCCATAACAGCAACATCAGTTAAACCTAAATTTAATACAGTATCCATCATTCCCGGCATAGAAACTCTAGCACCAGAACGAACACTAACTAGTAATGGATCAGTATCACTACCGAATTTTTTACCAGTTTCTTTTTCAAGTCTTGCAGTATATTCTCTCATGTCAGCAAGTAATTCAGGAGAATTTTTCCCTCCATTTGCATAGTAATCTGTACACATGTCAGTAGTGATAGTATAACCTGCTGGAACAGGAACACCCATTGTTTTCATTTCTGATAAGTTAGCACCTTTACCACCAAGTAAATTCTTTTGTTCTTTAGTACCCTCACCAAACATATAAATTCTTTTCATGTTAATCACCTTTCTATATATATATATTTTTTCTAAAAAGTCCGCTTGTATTATATCATCATAGTTTTTTATTTTCAACTAAAAAGCCAATAAAAATCGCTCATGATAGCGTTTTTATTATGTAAGCGTTTTTATTCATTATATTAAAATAAAGACAAGAAATTCTTGTCTTTATTTTGTGATTTTTATAAAACTACCATCCGTATTCGGATGATCCTTTAAATACTCTAAAATCGGATTATAGTGTTCATCTTTACCAGGTTTACACATATTAAGCTTATCAACTTCACCTTCAATAATCCCCTCAGCAAATCCAGCACAACCAGGATAACCACAAGCTCCACAGTTATATCCAGGAAGCAATTCTTCAACAATTGTTAATCTTTCATCAACTTCTACTTTAAATGCTTCAGCAGCATACGCTAAACCTAATCCTAGCAATAATCCCATTATCGCTAATGTAATAGTCGCAGCCATTATTCAACATCTCCATGATGAGTACAAGAAAAGTTATGACAAGCAGTACATGTTTCTTCATCTAATTCAATTTTACATTCCTCAGGTATCGGTGTTTTCTTATTTAATAAATAAGCTAACATATAAACTACAACTAAGCTTGCTATCATAATATACGGTACAAAGTCTTTCATTAAATAACACCTACCAATCCAAAGAAGGCTAATGACATAATTCCTGCTACTACTAAACTAATCGGTACGCCTTTCCATGCTTTAGGAACATTAGAAGAATCTAATCTTTCTCTTATTGATGAAAATGCGAAAATAATTAATCCAAATCCTAAACCTGTTCCTACAGCTGTTGCTACAGCTAATCCAAGTCCGTTCCAATAAGGCATATTAGCCGTCCATATATTAGTAATATTTCCTTCAGAAACACCTAATATTGCACAGTTAGTTGTAATTAATGGTAAATATATACCTAAACTTTTATATAGTGATTTACTATATCTTTTTAGTATTATTTCAACTAATTGTACTAAACTAGCTATTACTAAGATAAAAGCAATTGTTGAAATATAAGGAATATCAAATGGATGTAAAACTAAATCGTAAATTGTATAAGTTACTGCACTTGCTATTACCATTACAAATAATACAGCTCCACTCATTCCAATAGCACTACTACTTCTTTTAGAAACTCCTAAGAAAGGACATATCCCTAAAAACTGCATTAAAATAACATTGTTTATAAGCATTGCTGAAATAATTGCTGTTGCAAATAACGTCCAACTCATTAGTTCTCACCTACTTTTTTTAAGGCTGCTGCTTTTTTCTTTTCTAAAGCAATTCTTTTTTTTTCAGCGATAAAAGCTTTTTTTTCCGCTGCTAGTTTTTCTTCTTTTCTTACTTTCTTAAATTGAATACCTGCCAAAATAATTGCTAATGATATAAATGCACCTGGAGGCAAACTAAACATTGCTAAACTATAATCTGAAATAGTAAATCCATTTGTTGTAAAACTAATAAACGGAATCAAATTAAGAAGATAAACAAATCCATTAATTATCCAATCGAAATTAAATAAATAGATAGGTGCATCAACAAGAAATGGTAAATAATTACCATACATAATTCCTCCAGTTGCTAAAAATTCACGCATAATTCCGATAACTACTAAAGCAAATGTAAATCCAAGTCCCATTCCTAATCCATCGATCGCACTATCAAGAACTTTGTTTTTTGAGGCATATGCTTCTGCACGTCCTAATATTAAACAGTTAACAACGATTAAAGGTAAAAATACACCTAAAGCTGTATATAAGTCTGGCGAATATCTTTCTGTAAACATTCTTACGATTGTTACAAATGTTGCAATAACAACGATATAAGAAGGTGTTCTAACGTCATTTGGAATATAGTTTCTTATTAAACTAATAACGATATTACTACTTGTTAAAACAAAAACAACTAGTAATCCCATTCCTAAACTTGTTTCAAATGTAGATGTTACAGCTAGTGCTGGACACATACCAAGTAAAAAGACAAATATTGGATTTTCTTTAACAAATCCTTTTAAAAAGTTTTCTTTGTTACTTACTTTAATTACTTTAATTACTTTATCTTTTACACCCATTATTCAACACCCCTATTCTCTGAATAATAAGTTGCGGCCGCTTCAACAAATTTACTAACGCTTCCATAAGTAAAACTAGCACCTGTTCTTGAATCATACTCAACATTATTAACGTTTTGTCCTTCAAATGGTGATAAATACTCATCTGTTATCTTTTTAACAAATGTTGGTGTATTAGAGGTCCCTGATATAACAACACTACTAATTTCACGATTAAGGTTAATACCTACTAAAACTGTAATATCACCGTAATTATTAACTTCATTTCCTTTATAAATATATCCATAAACAGTTCCTTCAGTGTCAGTTATTATTATTTCTTCAACAAGGTCACCATCAAGTAAAATAATACTTAACTCCTCAGCTAAAACAAAGTCTTTGTCAAGTCCCAAAATCTCTTTATAGTATCCTTGTTCTTTAAGTATTTTGTTCGCAGCTATTCCTTCTGCTGTAATCTCGTTAGTTCCCCAAATAAGAAATCCACTTATCATACCAATTACTACTAATACAGCTGCTGTTTTAAGTTTATCCAACATAATAAGCACCTACCATCGTAATTCCAATTGTTATAATAATTACACTCGCAAATATTAAATTACCTTTATTTGAAAATCTTGGGTTTGTCCATTTAAAATAATCAAATGCTGGTACAAACATATTCATAATTAATATACTAAAAACAACACCTTCAGGTAAAGCTCCAAAAAGTCTTATAAAAAATGTAATAACTCCTAAAGCAAATGCAAAATAAATCCTAGCTGGTTTCGTTATTGGTGAAGTTACTGGATCTGTAGCCATATATACTGCTCCAAAGAATAATCCTCCGCTTAATATATGATATACCGGATACCAAATACCAAGTCCTTTTTGGAGTGCAACAACACTAGCTAACACAAATACTGTTATAACATAGGTAATTGGGATTCTAACTTCAAAACTTGTTCTAAGTGCTAAATAAATACCCCCAATAACAATTAACAATACACTAACTTCCCCCATGCTACCCGGAATACCAATTCCTGTAAAAAGGTTTAATAGTCCATAATTAGTTGAGGCTGCTTGGCTAAATAAATCAACGTTAGTTACTGTTAAGGCTGTCGCACCTGCGATACTATCAACATGCTCAGTATAATTAACAATAGTCGCAAAGTTTACAACTATTAATACACGAGCTACTGCTGCTGGATTAAAGACGTTTTGTCCTAATCCACCAAAGATTAATTTAGCAAGTAAAATCCCTAAAACACCACACATAACTGCTACCCATATCGGTGTTGAATCAGGTAATGTTAATCCATAAATTAATCCACTTGTAAACGCACTAAAATTATATAATGTAAAACTTTCATTTTTTAACTTAAATTTTTCTCCATTCATTTTATCAGTAATTTGATAATAAATATATTCTGTTATCATCATTGATAAAACACTTGCAAGTAAAATATATAAAGCTGATAATCCAAAAGAATATATAGCAAATAATGTAACAGGGATTAAAGCGATTACAACATCTCGCATCATTCTTGTTACACTTGCTTGTGGTCTTCTTAAATAAGGACTTGTTTTCCTAATAATCTTTGGCATTGCTTGCTCCATATGAATCACCCAATTAACCTTTTTGCTTTTCTAATATAATCAGTAACATGGATTTTACTAGTACATACATATGTACAAAGTCCACACTCAATACACCTAAAAGCTTCAAGGCCTTTCATCACTTCTTTATCATTTCTTTTAACAGCATTCATTATTTGAACTGGTTCTAAATGAGCAGGACAACTATAAACACAACTACCACATCTAACACATGGTTCCTCTTCATAATCTATGTTCTGTAAAACGATTACTGATGTTGTTGTTTTGGAAACAATAACATCACAACTAACCGTACTTACTCCCATCATTGGACCACCCATAATTACTAATACTTCATCATATTCATTTTTAAACCCATCACTTAATTCAATAAGTTTCTTAACGCTAGTTCCTACTTTCACACGGAAATTTTGTGGAAATTTAATTGCGTCACCCGTCAAAGTAAAATACCTTTTTGTAACTGGTAAATTATGTTTAATTGCATCAAATACACCAACAGCTGTTGAAACATTAAAACCAATTACCCCATATTTCATTGGAAGTTCTCCAAAAGGAATATCTATTCCCAAAGCCCATTTAAATACTTCGATTTCCCATCCTTGTGGATAATGATTTCCTAACCTTTTCACTTCTATATCTAAATCTGGAAAACGACCTTTTATTACTTGTGTAAGCACTTGATACAAAGGATCTTTTTCTGATTTAATTGCTATTATACCCTTCTTACAGCTAAGTGCTTGCATAATATATTTCATCCCTTTAATTACTCTTCCAGGATGTTCTAATATTAAACGATAATCACTACTTAAATAAGGTTCACATTCAACAGCATTGATGACTACTGTATCTATTTTTTCTTTCGTAGCTAATTTTACATATGAAGGAAACCCACTTCCTCCAAGACCAACTAAAGATTTTTCTTTTAAGATTTGCACCATATCATCTTGAGTCAAAGATTCAATAACATTATCAGTTCGATCAAATACACTTTCATGAAAAGTTTCTTTAAAATCATTTTTGATTTCAATACAATCAACTTTACGTCCAGTACGATGTAGTTTCTTACTAACTTTTCCAACAGTCCCACTAATAGTAGAATGAATTGGTTGTTCAAAGAAACCACCATGTCTTTCCCCTATTATTTCTCCTAGGGTAACTTTATCTCCTTCTTTAACAAAAAGGTCATATGTTTTGCACCTAGCATTATGAAGGTGAATATAAACAGCTTCAGGTTCGAGATATCTTAATGTAGGTAAAGCTTTAGTGAGTTCTTTGTAGTCTCTAACCTTTCTCGATTTTTTAATCATTTTTTCACGTCCTCATAGTATTATTAGATATTGTTAATGATTTTCAAAACTGAATCTTTAATTATTTTGTTCTTATTTATTGATAAATCTAAACTCTTATCTAAAACACCAATATAAATTTTTAATTTAGGTTCTGTCCCACTCGGTCTTAAAACAAACCAAGATCCATCTTCTAATACAAATTTTAATACGTTTGATTTAGGCAATAATATATCTTCTTCTTTATTTAACATATATCGTTTACTAACTAAATAATCTTCTACTGTTACAACACCTAAAGTGCCAATCTTCAAAGGCTTATTTTCACGGAATGATGAAATAATTTGTTTTATTTTCTCTTCACCACTCGCTCCTTCTAAAGCGATATTTACTAAATCTTCTTTGTAGTAACCAAATCTTTCATATAAAGATAACAGGTAATCATAAAGTGTTTTATTTTTAAGGATTCCTAAGTTAGCTATTTCACTTATTAACAATAGTGCTTGAATACTATCTTTATCTCTAACAAAGTCTTTTACAACATATCCATAACTTTCTTCATATCCAAACATAAATTCATATTCACTATCTTCAATCTCTTTTGCTTTTTCACCAATAAATTTAAATCCAGTTAAAGTACTTTCTACTTCCATTCCATAATGTTTAGCTATTACTGCACCAAATTCACTTGTTACAACTGTATTATATACTTTACCTTTCAACGGTAAAGTTCCTTGTTCTTTTCTTTTACGCAGAATATAATCTACCATTATTGCCCCTGTTTGATTTCCTGTTAGTAAAATATATTCATTATTATGTTTTACAGCTACACCTAATCTATCAGCATCAGGATCAGTTGCTATTAGAATATCTGCATTGTGCTCTTTACCATATTTAATCGCATACTCAAAAGCCTCTTTATTCTCAGGATTGGGACTTGCTACAGTCCCAAAATCAGGGTCAGGAACCATTTGTTCAATAACAGGGATAACATTATATCCATTCCTTTGTAATGATTCTAGCCCAACAACAGCGCTTGTACCGTGTAAAGGAGTAAACACTATTTTTACTTTTTTATCTAAATCTTGATTTAATTGCACAGTATCAACTGCATTTAAATAAATTTCATCAATTTCTTTTCCGATAATTTCAATTAACCCTTTTTCAACAGCTTTGTCGTATTCAACATACTCAATTGAAAAAACATCATTTACACTATTTACATGATCAATTACGATATCTGCGTATTTAGGAACTAACTGACAACCATCTTCATCATATATTTTATATCCGTTATATTTTGGAGGATTATGCGACGCAGTAACTACAATTCCACCTATAGCATTTAAATGTCTAACAGCAAAACTTAGTTCTGGAGTTGGTCTTAAACTTTCAAAAATATAAGATTTTATTCCAAAACTAGCTAATACACCAGCACTCTCTTTAGCAAACTCAACACTTTTATGACGGTTATCATGAGCGATTACTACTCCCCTCATGCAACCTTCAGGATATTTCAAACTCAAATATTTCCCAAATCCGTAATTTGCTTTTCTAATTGTGTATTTATTCATTCTATTTATACCAACACCAATAATTCCACGCATTCCACCTGTACCAAACTCAAGAGTTTTGTAAAAAGCATCCTTTTTCGCCTCATTATTCATACTGACTAATTCATTTTTTAGCTCGTTATCTAGCCCTTTAAAGGCACTCCACTTATCAAATTCTTCTATAAACATTTTTAGCACTCCTTTCGTGAAAAAATTACGCTTAATATTATAACAATAAAAGACATATTTTACAATGTAAAATAGTCTTTTATACTTAAGTAAACAAATAACTACTTAATATTATCTTCTATAAAAATTCATCTCCAGGAGTCCAGCCACAAGGAACCATTTTACCTTCATACTCGTTTTGAAAAACTTCTAAAGTTCTTAAAACTTCGTCAACATTTCTTCCACCTTCACCATGATTAACATGAGCAGCCTTTAAAGTACCATCAGGTGCAATAATAAAAGTACCACGCCACGATACACCTTTTTCTTCATCTAGTAAGCCATATGCCTCACTTACAATATGATTGTTGTCAGAAGCATGGATATGATTTAGTCTTCCTAGATCTTTTCTATCTTGCCAAGCTAAGTGACTAAAAATACTATCAGTTGAGGTAGCAATTAACACAGAATTCTTTTTTTCGAATTCCTTATTCAAAATATTAAATCTTTGAATTTCTGTTGGACAAACAAAAGTAAAGTCTAATGGATAAAAATATAATACTACCCATTTTCCAGTTTCTAATAGTTCATCTAAATTTACTTTACCAAACCGATCAATATAATCGCCTTCAGGCATTACAGCGTCCATTTCAAATTTCGGTGCAGGTTTACCTACTTTAGCGCCAGTCACATAAAAATCGTTATCATATTTCATATTTAATTACCTCCTAAAATAAATTTTAATTTACTCTTAAATTTTACTCGAAATTTGAATTAATTACAAATGTTACGCTAACATTTTTCTTTTTCATATATATCATCATTTATTGTTATATGGTCAGCCATCTAGTGTGGTTTCTAAAGAGGGCTAAAGTAATATTAATGTACTTAATTAATCATAATAGTAATTGTAATTACATTTTTCCGCATCCTTGTTGTGCGGATAAGTATATTCCATTAATTTATTATTATAATTATTATTCATTTCCTATGAATTTTTACTAGGAACTCCATATTTATTGATGGTCATGTCCGCACTCGCATTGCGAAATACCTTTTTGATAGCTCTAAAATAAAGCAAAAGCATAATTTTACGCTATTGCTTTAAATCTTTTAACTATTAGTATCCTTCCAGAAATAAATATAGGAATTACAATAACGAAGAATACAAGTAATCTTTTTTGGAAACTCCTCGAATAGCTCAAAGAAGAAAATGGAAAACGTCCGATCAGTATTAGAAAACATTTACATATTTTAGATACTTTTTAAATCACAACTCTTTAACAACCTCTTTAATCCAAAGCGCAAGTTTTTGACTTGCCTCATTCGCTACTTTCACAACATTTTCGTGTGAATGCTTAACTTTTTGAATTCCGGTTGCCATATTTGTAATAGTTGCAAAAGCCAATGTCTTAATACCTAAATAGTTACTAACGATTGTTTCAGGTACAGTACTCATTCCTACTGCATCACTACCCATATTTTTTATCATATTTATTTCTGCTTTCGTCTCGTAATAAGGTCCCACAAAGCCAGTATATACACCCTCTACATAATCAATGTTAAGAATGTCAGCTTTTTCTTTTGCTATGTGTCTTAACTCTAAACTATATGGTTCTGTCATATCTGGAAATCTTGGGCCAAACCTTTCATCATTACTACCGATTAGCGGGTTAGATGGCATTAAATTAATAAAATCATTAACAACCATAATACTTCCTGGATGTACTTTATCAATGTTTATACCCCCACATGAGTTAGTAAGAATTAAGTTCTCTATTCCAAGTAACTTAAAAACATAAATTGGAAAAGTTATATCTTTCATCGTATAACCTTCATAGAAGTGGAATCTACCACTCATTAGTAGTACTTCCTTATTATTAAGTTTCCCACTCACTAGTTTAGAAGTGTGTCCTTTTACTGTACTTGTTTTAAAATTAGGGATGTCTTGATATTCCATTTCGATTTTATCATCAAGTTCATCCATGATACTCGTTAATCCACTTCCTAAAATTATTGCTATTTTAGGTTTTTTATTTATCTTTGAAATTATATACTCTTTTGCTTCTAATGCTTTATTATACATATAACCACCTCACTAATATTATAACAAAAAAACACAGAATTTCTGTGTTTTTATAAAATTGTTTTTTAGAGTGCAAAGATTTTTACTTTTTATCGATTTTTTTAGCTAAACTATCTATCAAATGAGAAATTCGTTTATAAACTAAGAAAGTCACAAAATATACTAAACCAGCTAATAAAAAATTAAATGGTATCGCAGCAAAAACAATGTATTTCTCCATATAATTTTCCGCGGTAACTCCTGGAATTACTGATAGTGAAGCCAATAGTCCACTGATTTCTCCTCTAAAGAAATATTCTAAATAGAAATCTACTACGAAGAAATAATTAGCTGCAACAGCAACTAATATCCAAGAAAACGTCCCTGCAGCCATTGCAATTAAAGCACCTTTTTTTGTATGTACTTTCTTATATATTACTGATGAAGTAACAACTGTAGCTAATCCAATTAGTAAATCTACCAATTCACCTACCATAGCGGTTGATGAAAAAGGTAATTTAATTAAAGTCCTGACAACAACAATAGCAGACCCCACAACTGGACCCATCGCAAATCCCCCAATTATTGCAGGTAAATTTGAGAATTGGATATCTAAAAATGCAGGAAAAATAAATGGTAAGGGAAATTTTAAATAGTATAGTAAAAATGATAAAGCAGCTAAATTTGCAATTAATGTAAACTGTAGAACTCGATTATTTTTCATAATAATCCTCCTCTTTAAAATAAAAAAACCAACGAAATTTCTCTTCGTTAGGCAATTAAAAAGATATAAATATGGAAACCATATTTAAACCATCTTCTTTCATCTAGACTGTACTATCGGTACTGGAATTACACCAGTTCATGCTTTATGCTCGCGGACTTTACCGCCGGTCGGGAATTGCACCCTGCCCTGAAGATTAATTCAAATATAGTATATTCTAAATTATTATCTATGTCAATTAATAGTATAATAATTCAAGAGTGTTTTCTTAAATAATTTATACTCGTCAAAATGAAAAACGGCTATAAATAGCCGTTTTATTCGATTTCCTCTATATTCCATATTTCTGTAGCATATTGCTTAATTGTTCTATCACTAGAGAAATAGCCCGATTTTGCAATGTTAACTATACATGCTTGGTACCATTTAACTTCATCTTTATAGAAATCGTTTGCCCGTGCATGTGCTTCTCTGTATCCTTCAAAGTCAAGTAAAACTAGATATTGATCCTTATTTAAAAGTCTATCACTAATTTCCTTAAATTCATCAAGTCTTTCATTTTCAAAGAATCCATTAGTTAATTGATCAATTACTAATTGCAAGTTTTCATCCTTTTCATATACTTCTCTCGGATTATAATTACCTCTATTATATAGATTATTTACTTCTTCACTATTTAAACCAAACAATATAATGTTTTTTTCACTAACAAGTTCAGCAATTTCAACGTTTGCTCCATCCAAAGTACCTATAGTAAGGGCTCCGTTCATCATAAACTTCATATTTCCTGTTCCACTTGCCTCTTTAGATGCAGTAGATATTTGCTCACTCAAATCACATGCTGGCATAATTAATTCTGCGTATGTTACGTTGTAGTTTTCAACAAATACGACCTTTAATAAGTCGTTAGTATCAAGATCGGAATTCACTTTATCTGCTATTGTTGTAATTAGCTTAATTACTTTTTTTGCAAAGTGATATCCTGCTGCTGCTTTCGCACCAAAAATGAAACTATGCGGATGATAATTAGCTTTGAATTCAGGATCCGTTTTTAGTTTATTATATATATGCATTATATGTAATGCGTTCATTAACTGACGCTTATATTCATGCAGCCTTTTTACTTGAATATCAAATATACTGTGTGGGTTTAATTTTATGTTTTGTTCTTTTTCTATACGGTCAGCAAGTGCTTGTTTCTTCGCTAATTTCATATCTTTAACTAGTTTTACGTATTTCTTTGTTTCTATCTTTTCCATTATGTTCTCTAATTCATTTGGATCGTGTACCCAGTTATCAGAAACGCGATCTAATATACTACTTAGTTCTGGATTAGAATGTAATAACCAACGACGGTGAGTTATCCCATTTGTTTTATTGTTAAATTTATTAGGATACAATTCATGAAAATCTTTCATCTCAATGTTCTTTAAGATACCAGTATGTAGCGCAGCTACCCCATTAACACCAGGTGATTCAGTTATAGTTCAAAGTGCTGCA
>JAOZSP010000006.1:13026-25136 GCA_029939615.1 Candidatus Izemoplasma sp.
TACCCCATTAACACTAAAAGATCCAACAATTGCAAGATGAGCCATATGTACTCTATCATATGAAATAATAGCTAATTTAGTAATCTTATCTTGTGGATAATCTCTCTTTATTAATTCAGCGCAAAATCTTCTATTGATTTCCTCAACAATTTGATAGATACGTGGTAATACTGGTCTAAATACATCGACATGCCATTTTTCTAAAGCTTCTGACAAAATTGTATGATTAGTATAAGCACAAGTATTAGTAGTAATATCCCACGCAGTATCCCAAGGTAAATTATAGTCATCTACTAACAATCTCATCATTTCAGGAATAACAAGCGATGGATGTGTATCGTTTATCTGTATTGTAATTTTTGAAGGTAATGATTTCAAATCGCCATATTTCTTAAAGTGGTTCTTAATAATTCCTCTAACCCCGGCAGCACTAAAAAAGTACTGTTGCTTAATCCTTAAAATTTTACCCTCTTTTGTTGCATCGTCAGGATACAAGAAACCACTAATTTTTCTTATTTCAGTATCATATTCAAATGCATCTTTATCAGCCGGACGTATATCTGTAGGTTCGGCATTCCAAAGACGCAAATGAGTAACAATCCCATTATCATTTCCAACTACAGGAACATCATATGGAACAGCATTAATCATTTCATTTGGGTGATAGACAGCATTTCCGTCAACAAAAGTAACATATCCTCCAAAAGGTATTTTAATACTTTCTTCTTCTTTTCTAACTTCCCAAACACATCCGTCTTTTAGCCAATCATCAGGTTTTTCCACTTGATACCCGTCTTTTATTTTTTGCTCAAAAAGACCATAACGATATCTGATTCCGTTACCATAACCAGGATATCCTATTGAAGCTATCGAATCTAAAAAACAAGCAGCTAATCTTCCAAGCCCACCGTTTCCAAGTCCAGCATCACTTTCATAATGTTCAATTTCATTTAAATCAAGACCTTCGATATTAAATCCTTTTTCAACTACGTTTCTAAGTCCTAAATTCATAATGTTGTTAGTAATTAAACGACCCATTAAAAACTCCATAGAAAAGTAATAAACTTCTTTATACTCACCATTATTAAGTTTTTTATTAGTTGCTAGCCAATTATCAGCAATAACCTCAGAAACCATTTCTCCTAATACGTTATATTTTTGTCTTATACTAGCATTTTTTAATTCAACTATATATCTTTTTCCTATACGAGTTTTAAACTCGTTTAAGAATGTATTTTCATCTTTAAAGTATGCATTCATAAACACCACTCCTATTCAATTTGTATTATACCAAAGTAATAACGGTATTCATCACTGAAACCGTTATCTTAAATTAATTTTCTAAAACAGCTCGATAAAGTTCAATATAGCGAGACGCAGAACGTTTTAAACTATTATCTGATTTCATAGCTCTTTTCATTAGCATTTTCCATATTTCTTTATCAAAATTAAAAATATGATATGCTTCAATAATTGTATTTTTTAACTCTTTTGCATCATAATTGTAAAACTTAAACCCATTCCCTTTTTTTGTTAGATGATCATATTTAAATATTGTATCAGCTAGTCCTCCGGTGTCTCTCACTATTGGCAAAGTACCATATCTCAAAGCAATCATTTGTCCTAGTCCACAAGGTTCAAATCTTGAAGGCATTAAAAATACATCACTACCAGCATAAATATAATTAGGAATAGTTGCATCATATCCGAGATTTAGTTTAATCTTATCCGGAAATTTTGCCTCTAATTTAAGTAGTTCTTCTTCATACTTTTTGTCTCCAGTTCCAAGTAAAACAAACTGTAGATCATATTTACTGAAAATTTCATCAAAACTATGAAGAATTAGATCAAATCCTTTTTGTTCAACTATTCTTGTTACCATACCAATAACTAAAGTTTCTGGATCCTTTTTTAACCCCATAATTTCTTGTAGATATAGCTTGTTTTTTAGCTTACTTTCAATACTTTCAATACTATAATTATGAAATATTAGTTTATCTGTCTCAGGATTCAAAGAACTTGATATCCCATTTAATATACCGTAAAATTCACGATCTCTTTTTAGTAGTGAATACGTTAAGTTTTTCCCATAGTATTCATACTTCAATTCTTCTTTATACGTAGGGGAAACAGTCGATAATTTTGTAGCAGTATTTATCCCTATTTCAAGGGCGTTAATATAATCGTCGCGATAAATGAAATCAGTAATTCCTAATTTTTTAATGATATCGTTTTTCGCAATTCCTTGATAATCAATATTATGAATTGTAAGAAGTGTTTTTGCATCTTTGTATGGCGAATTATTTAATAATAATGGTATTAAACTAGTATGCCAGTCATGAATATGAATAACATCAAACGGTTCAAACTCCTCTAACATTTCAACGGCAACCTTATTAAAAAATGTAAATCTTTCAACATCATTTTTTAATCCGTACACATTATCATAATCAAAGAAATCATGACTCTCTATGAAATAGTGTTTTACCTTTTTATAAATATAACTATAAACTCTTATGTGATAATTGGTCGAATTAAAAACAATATTGCGACCTTCTCCTCGTTTTAAACTTTCTTGGAAAGTATCCTTTATTTTCTTATATAGAGGAATTATTACTGTAATGTCATGACCTAAACGAGCTAAATTACGGCTTAAAGATCCAATAACATCCGCTAATCCACCTGTTTTTATAAATGGATAAGATTCACTAGCTACAAAGAGAATTCTCATTTTCTCAATATTTGATACAACTTGTTCTTTTTGTGTAATATATGGGTTTCTTAGACCACCTGTAATAAGTGTATCCTTTTTTACAACTGTTTGTTTATCAATGATTGCATACTCAATATGAGCATTTTCTTCAATAAAACTACGCGCCATTATATAACTATTTTTAATTATTGCACCTTTTTTTATAATTACATTTCTACCAATAATACTATTAATTACTGTTCCATCAACAATACTACCACTTGAGACCATACTATTATTTATTTTAGCATTAGTTAGATATTTAGCAGGTGGAGCTGATTTTTGTTTCGAGAAAACTGGACGATCAGGTTGGAAAATACTACTACCAATATCAAAACGCAGCATATCTAGATTAGATTTTAGATAATTAAACGTATCAGTAATGCTTCTTGTATAATTCTTATGTTTATATATACTAATTTTTAGATTTGGTGCTTTTTCAACTAAATCTATAACTGTTCTATACTCTAAAGTATCATAAGCCATAATATATTCTAATAGTAAAGACTTTTTAAGTAAGAACGTTTTTAAACGAATATTTTCATGCATCACTTCTGTAATGTCAGCATTCTTTTCAATGTGTTCTTCTAGAACTATATTAAAATCAATATTCCACACAATATTTGGAGCAGTTATAATCGCATATTCTTGCTTCGAACGCTTAAAATATTCAATATGATCATACATTCTTTGGAATGTAATCATATTTCCAGGTAAGATATATTGGTTCTTCGGAGGTAAGATAAATAGTCCATCTCTTCTTCGATCTAAATTCCATCTTTTTCCACTACCAATATGATCTTGAAGACTTCTATAATTCCCATATGGAAAAATAGCAACATTAATAATATCACTATTACTCATATTAGATAGAGTAAAATCAATCAATCTAAATTTACCAGCAAACGGTAAAGCTCCAGGCATTCTATGAAGTGTTAGTTGTTCAAGGTTATCTTTAAAAGTAGCATCAACAACCGCTAAAAGATTATTCATTAGCATCACCCGTCCCCCATAGAAAATCATTATCAATGACTGTTATTTTATCAAATACAAGTTGTGTGTTTGGTAAAATAACGCTATTTTCAATAACTATTGCGTTTTTAAGTACACTATGAGCACCAACTCGAACATTTTGATGAATGATTGAATCTCTAACTATACTATGTTCTTCTATTACAACACCACTACTTATAATACTCCGATATATATCGCCATATATTAAACAACCATCACTAATTAAACTATTACTAACTGTACATTTTTGAAGGATATGATGCGGTGGTAGATTAGTAGATCTTGTATAAACAGGAAACTCCTTTAATTCATTAAGTCTAAGGAATTGAGGATTATCTATTAAATCCATATTTGCGTTATATAAACTTTCAATTGTTCCTACATCTCTAAAATAGCCTTTAAATTTGTATGCAATAATATTCTTTTTTTGTGATAAGGCTAAAGGAATAATGTCTTGTCCAAAATCGAAATTGGTTTCTAAATCCTCTTTCAATAACTCATTTAAAATGTTTTTATTGAAAACATAGATTCCCATAGATGCTTGTTTCGACTTAGGAAATTCTGGTTTTTCCTCAAAACTTATTACTTGATTTTTATTATTTGTTTCTAAAATCCCATAACGAGATTGGTTATTAACGACTGTAAAAGTTGATATTGTGATATCCGCTTTTCTTTTAATATGTTCATTGATTAGATTGTTGTAATCCATTTTATAAACATGATCTCCACTCAATATTAAAACGTAGTCTGGGTCGTGTTGCTCAATAAATCTAAAATGTTGTAAGATTGCGTGAGCTGTACCTTTTTGCCATAGTTCACCTGACTGGGATGTGTATGGAGTTAAAAAAGCAATTCCTCCTCCATAAATATCTAAATCCCAAGTACTCCCATGACCAATATAGTTCATTAATTCATGAGGTTCATATTGTGTGATTATACCACAAGTTAAAATATTTGAGTTTGAGAGATTACTTAAAACAAAATCAATTAACTTATATTTCCCACCAAAAGAAACCGCAGGTTTTGCGGTTGATGCGGTAATGTTTTCTAATCTTGTTCCTCTTCCTCCTACCATAACCATGGCAATTACTTGTTTTTTCATATTAGTCACCACATTTCAAAATGGTTATTGATAATGGACTTAAAACAATTTGAATTGATTGTTTTAAATTGTGTATTTCAATGTCACTTGTAAAGATCTCATCACCATTAAAAATATCACTACCACCATAAATATCTTTATCACTATTAATAACTTCATAATATTTTCCTTTTTTCGGTACTCCTAAACGGAAATTATGGTGAACAAGTGGTGTAAGATTTAAAATAACAATCACAAAATCGTTTTTATCTTTTGCGTATCTAACAAATGAAAATACAGAATGATCACTATTATTAGAATCAATCCAGCTAAAGCCTTTTTCATTATGATCAAGTTCATATAATGATTTATTATATTTCACTACTTTATTCATATCACTAATGAATTTTTTTGCGTTGTTATGCATCGGATACTCTAAAAGATTCCAATCAAGTTCTGTTGAATCTTTCCATTCGTGCATTTGTGCAAATTCTCCACCCATAAATAATAATGTTTTCCCAGGATGTGTAAAAAACAGTCCCATCAAAGCTCTATAATTTGCAAATTTTTGCCAGTAATCACCAGGCATTTTATCAACAAGTGATTTTTTTCCATGAACCACTTCATCATGTGATAATGGTAAAACGTAATTTTCACTAAAAGCATATGTTATTCCAAATGTAATATTATCATGATGATATTTTCGGAAAATTGCGTCTTTTTCAAAATATTCTAATGTATCGTTCATCCAACCCATATTCCATTTGTAGTTAAATCCTAATCCACCAAGGTCAACCGGATGTGTCACTTTCGGGAAAGCTGTTGAATCTTCGGCTATTAATAATGCATTATTAAATTCTTTGAAAACTGAAGTTGATAGTTTTCTTAGAAAAGTTAGTGCACCTTCATTTGTTCCGTGACGTGAATCACCTAAATAGTAAATAATATTAGATACAGCGTCAATTCTAAAGCCATCGACATGGAAGTACTTCATCCAAAAAAGGGCGTTAGAGATTAGGAAACTTTGAACTTCACCTTTTCCTAAATCGAAGTTAGCTGTTCCCCAAACAACGTTTTCTCGTTTCCATTCTTCATCATATTCATATACTGGTTCTCCATCAAACATATATAACCCATGATCATCACGGCAAATATGTCCAGGTACCCAATCTAATATAACACTAATATTATTTTGATGACATTTATCTATAAAATACATTAAATCTTTAGGTACTCCATATCTAGCTGTTGCACTGTAGTAACCTGTTCCTTGATAACCCCAAGATTCATCTAAAGGGTGTTCTGTAACTGGCATTAGTTCAACATGCGAAAACCCATTTTCTAATAAATATGGTATTAATAAATCAACAAGTTCATTATATTTATGATGAGTACCGTCAGGCTTAGTCATCCATGTTCCTAAATGAAGTTCATATATACTCATTTGTGATTCATAAGGATTTTGGTTATCCCTAAAATCCATAAATTTAGAATCACTCCATTGATATCCTTCTAAATCATAAATTTTCGACATTTGTTTAGGTCTATCACCACTAAAATATGCATAAGGATCAACCTTATACAGTACTCTTCCATCAAATGTCTTAATTTCATATTTATATTCATTCCATTCTTTTGCATCTTCAACAAAGATACTCCAAATTCCTGAATCATCTATTTTTTTTAGATTATGAACCCACGCTTGATAATTATTAAATTGTCCTAAGACGCTTAATTCCTTTGCGTGTGGTGCATAAACAGTAAACTGAGTTCCTAATATTTTACCATCTTTATCTTTCTTTAAATGTGCTCCAAAAAGACGATAAGCATCAATTAAATTACCTTGGAAAAAATAGTATATATCATCTTTATTTATTTTCATAGTCTACCTCCATCTAGAGATGATTTTTTATGTTTTCGTAATTATACCCTTTTAACATTAATTTCTTAATGAGTTTATTTTTTTCTTCATAACTATTCAAATCATACTTAAATCCTATTTTTTTTATTTCTTTTTGTAATAACTCATCTTCATCAATCATTGCCTTAATATCATCTTTATTTGATAGTAGTGCAGATTCTATAACATTTAAACTAAAGCCTTTGGTAACTAATTTTTGTTTTAATGATAAATATATTTTTTGATATGGTTTCTTTTGTTTAAATCTTATATCTTTATGAATGATTTGATAGATTTTATCATATTCTATGTTTTCATTATACTTCTTAAGTTGCTCATCAATCAAATCAAAATGAATTCCCTTTTTAATCAGTTTGTCTTTTATATATCTTGGTCCTACTAAATCATATTCGATTTTTTGATTAACGTATTCTGTAACATAGTATTTATCATTTAAATACTTATTTAATTTTAACTCAGATACTATTTTATTTATTAGTGCTTCATTTTTCGTATCCTTTTTTAAATGTTTTTTTACCTCACTAATTGAGCGCATCTGATAACTAATAAAATTAATAGCTTTTAAGTATAGTAGTTCATACTCGTTATCTTTAATGATTCTTTTATATTCTTCTGTTGATAGTAAGTCCTTAGTTAAAAGATTATATTTAATAATAGTATTCTCAGTTATTATATGTTGTTCAACTGTGCCTTGTTTAGATATTTCAATAATGTAGGTATCATTTTTTCGTTTTTTTAGACTTGCAACTTTAATCATTTAAAGGGTTATCCACTAAATAATTAATAGCTGCTTGAAGCTGTGTATCATTTGTTGGATCATCTTGAAATGCATCAAGAGCAGCGTTAATAATATCTAAAACTTGACTATCCACATTACCGTTAGCAGTTAAACTGTTATTTGTTTGAATATCAACAATAGCGTCTTTTGTTTCTTGATCAAAATAACCATCTTCTCGTACTTCATATCCCATAATATTTAAGATTAATTGTAGATTAGCAATACGATCATCTACTTGATCAAAAATAAGCGTTTCGGCGTCAAACAAGAATAATTTATATGCTTTTTCATAATCAGTTTGTTCAACAATAACATCCGGAGTTACACCGTCTGTACCTCCATTAAAGTGAACCCAATTCCCATCACTTGTAACCCATTTTCCTATTGAAATATGAATCATATCTGAAAGAGTTGCGGTGATAGGTGTATCTGTTTGCATTGTTCCTTTTCCAAAAGTAGTTGTTCCGATTACTGTGTAGTTACCTTGTTCTTGCATTCCACTGCTAAATACTTCACTAGCTGAAGCACTATTACCGTTAACAAGAGTAACAATATTATAATTCTTTAATGATGTGTTTGTTGCGTGATATTCTTGGACGTAAAATTCTCCATCTATGTAGTATTCTGTTGAGAACATTTCAACTCCATTGTTAATCAAAAATTGATTCATCATATTGTATACAGTATTTAAACGTCCACCACCATTATTACGTAAATCAATAATTAGTCCATCAATTCCTATTTCTTCTAAATCTTCAATCGCATCTAAGAATTTTCCGAATGTTTCATCTCCAAAAGTTGTTACTTCGATATAGCCAATTGTTTTACCTTCACTAATAAACGTTTCAAAGTTAACACTGCTATTATCAATGACAGCTCTTGTCATTGTTAAATAAATAGCGCCCTCAACTCCTTGACGAATAACTCCGATAGTAACGTCTGTTCCTTCTTCTCCAATAATAGAACTAATTATTTCATAATATTGTTCATTTCTAATATCAGTTCCATCAACATAAGCGATAATATCATTTGGTCTTATACCAGCGTTATCTGCTGGTCCACCGTTTTTCACTTCTTCAACAACAACTAATTCATCAATAAAAGAAACAGTAACTCCAATACCAACATAAGTCTCTCCAAAGTTACTTTGGTACTGACTGTATTCCTCATAATCGAAATATGTTGTATGTGGATCCTCTAAAGCATCAATCATTCCGTTAACAGCACCTTCTAATAGTTGTTCTTTTGTGGGTTGAGAATAATGATTATCCATAAGTTCATTAAGAACTTCTAAAAAGACGATATCAGTAATCGTTGTTTCACCAGTATAACATTCAGAAGTATCATTTAAGAAATACCCTCCTAAAATACTAATTCCGATTACAAAAACCATTATAATTATATTAATAATCTTATTCGACATATTAATCACTCTCTCTTTCTAAGAAATCGCCATGGATTTCAGTTGCTGGTGTTACATATACAAAAGCATTTTCATCGATTGTAGCAATAATATTTCTTATTACGTAATACTCTTGTTTTGTTATTACAGTTATTAACATTGTTTTTGAGTCCCTCGTATACCCACCTTTTATATCTACTTCTGTAATTCCTCTTGCGATTACTGCATAAACAGCTTGTTTTATTTCTTCAGGATAATCAGTTATTATATGCATTGCTTTTTTACTGTTGCTACCAACAATAACCATATCAGCAACTTTGCCACTAATATATATAGCAATTAATGCATATAATCCACCAATTATTCCGTTTATATTGTAAAAAGCTATTATTCCTAATAAAACTATTATTCCATCTATTAAATAAACACTTAAACTAATAGAAAGTTTGAATTTCTTGTTTAATATTTTTACTGGTATATCAGTACCACCACTTGTTCCTCCATATTTTAAGACCATTCCAAATCCTAAACCTAGTAAGGTTCCTCCAAATACAACAGCAAGGACAAGATCATTACCAAAATCAATTTGGGGAATGAATCTTTCAAATAAAAATAGAATTAAGGGAAATAACAAACTACCGTAAATACTTTTTATAAACACTCTTTTTCCTAAGATAACTAATCCTAGGGCAAGTAAAAGAACATTAAATATTAAAACAACTAGTGATATTGAGTAATCAAATAAATAGTTTAATACTAGTCCTAATCCAGTTACTCCTCCTGCGACTACTTGTGCAGGAATCAAGAATAAATAGAATCCTGAAACCATTAAAACAATTCCAATTGTAATCATCAAATATTGTTCATATATTGTAATTAAGCGTAATTTACCACGATTTAGCATTATAAATCACCTTTAGCAAGTAATTTCAAATAGCCATTGATAAAAATATCAATTTCACCATCTAATACTTTTTGAACATTTCCTGTTTCAACTGAAGTACGATGATCTTTAACCATCGAATATGGATGCATTACGTAACTTCTTATTTGTGAACCAAAAGAATTAGCGTCTGTTGCACGGTAACTCGATAGTTCTTCTTTTTTCTTTTCAAGTTCTAAAATATATAGTTTACCTTTTAAGATTTTTAATGCTGTATCACGGTTTTTTAACTGTGATCTTTCATTTTGTACTGTAACTACAGTATTTGTAGGTAAATGTGTAATCCTTACTGCACTATCTGTTGTGTTAACACTTTGTCCTCCAGCACCACTACTTCTATATGTATCAATTTTTAAGTCTTTTTCATTTAATTCAATTTCAATAGAATCATCTAGTTCAGGAATAACTGTTACACTAGCAAAACTTGTATGTCTTCTTCCTCCGCTATCAAAAGGACTGATTCTTACTAAGCGGTGAACTCCGTTCTCTGCTTTTAAATAGCCGTAACTATTTTGTCCTTTTATACTAAAAGTAACACTTTTAATTCCTGCTTCATCACCTGATAAATAGTTTAATAATTCATAATCATATTTTTTAATTTCACTATGACGTTTATACATACGATACAACATGTCAGCCCAATCTTGTGATTCTGTCCCACCAGCTCCTGGATGGATTTCAATTATGGCATTAAGTTTATCATTCTCATCAGATAGAAGTAGTTCAACGCCTAAAATAGTAGCTTGTAATGAGAAATCAGATGTTACTTGAATAAACTCTTCTTCCATATCTTCACCTGAAATTATAAACTCATATAATACTTCGATTTCTTCGAATAAATCATGAAATTTATTTATTTTATCGTAAGTTGTTTTTAAAGTTTTTAAAGCAATAATTACTTTGTTCGCGCTTGTTGAATCATTCCAAAAATCTTGATCATATGTTTGTTGATCAAGACGGTTTACTTCACTTTTTAATACTTCAAAATCGAGCATTGAGAATATCTCTTTATGCTCTTTTTGATTTCTTAAAAATATTTGCTTAATTTCATTTATTTGCATATCTATCACCTGTAGAAAAACTCAAGATTTCTCCTGAGTTAATTATTTATCTTCCATGACAATGTTTATATTTTTTTCCACTACCACATGGACACGGATCGTTACGTCCTACTTTTGCAGCAGTTCGTGGTTTACGTTTTGTTTCTTCTTTACCACTTGATGTATGTGTTGGTTTAGCAACTTGAATACGTTGCATATTATCGCGGATTTGAGCTCGTAAAATGTATCTTGTTATATCATCTTCAATTGATACTACCATATCATTAAACAAACGGAATCCTGTATCTTGATATTCACGTAAAGGGTTCATTTGAGCATAGCTTTGTAGGCCAATCCCTTGACGTAGTTCACTCATTTGATCAATATGTTGTACCCAGTATGTATCTACTACTCGTAATATAACAGCTTTTAAAAACTCGTTAAATTTCTCTTCTTGGAATTTTTCTTCTTTATTTTTTATTTCAGTATTAACTATCTCTATTAGATATTGATATACATTTTCAGGAGTATCATGCAGTTTTGATTTTGAAATTGTGTTTGGAGCAAAATAACGTCCTAATAATATTTTATATAACTCATTATTATTTACTTTTTGATCTTTATCCTCATAGTTTATATGATTATTAATTATAATATTTATTGATCTTTCAACCATACCTATAGCTATATCTTTAACATCTTTTTGGAATAAAATATCACTTCTTTGAGCGTAAATAACTTCTCTTTGTTTTCTGTTAACTTCATCGTATTGTAAAACTGTTTTACGACGATCAAAGTTATTTCCTTCAATTTGATTTTGCGCTCTTTCAACAACACGGCTAAAGAATCTAAAATCAATTGGTGATTCATCGTTACTACCACGTGTTTTTGTTAGCATTTCCAATCTATTTTTAAATGAGTCTCCTCCAAATCGTCTTAATAAGTCATCTTCTGCACTTAAGAAGAAACGAGAATAACCAGGATCCCCTTGACGACCAGCTCTACCACGTAACTGATTATCAATACGTCTTGATTCATGACGTTCTGTACCTAGTACAGCTAATCCACCAATTTCAACTACACCTTCGCCAAGTTTAATATCTGTCCCACGACCAGCCATATTTGTAGCAATTGTTACAGAATATTTTTGTACAGCATTTTCAACTATGTCTGCTTATC
>JAOZSP010000070.1 GCA_029939615.1 Candidatus Izemoplasma sp.
TAAAATCGCAGCTGAAATGGGGATGGAAAGAAGTAGTGCAGATTATATGGGTATGATTGCAACAATTCTTAATGCCTTAGCGTTACAAAATGCAATTGAAGAACTAGGAATTGAAACAAGAACGATGACTAGTTTGAATATTCCTCAAGTTGCAGAACCATATATAAGAAGAAAAGCATTAAGTAATTTAGAAAAAGATCGTATTGTTATATTTGGAGGAGGAACAGGGAATCCTTATTTCTCAACCGATACAACTAGTGCACTTCGTGCCGCTGAAATTGGGGCAAATGTAATTTTGATGGCGAAAAATGGTACAGATGGTGTTTATGATAAAGATCCACGAAAACATAAAGATGCTGTTAAATATGATTCTTTAAAGCACCTTGAAGTATTAAAACTTGGTCTAGAAGTAATGGATTCAACTGCTGCAGCGTTATGTAAAGATAACAATATTAAGATTATTGTATTTGATATGAATGTTTCTGGAAATATCAAAAGAGCTGCATCGGGAGAAAAAATTGGAACAACAATTTATTAAGGAGGAAAAACTATGCCTGACATGATATTGATGGAAATGGAAGAAAAAATGGAAGAACGAGTTAAAAGATTAAGACATGAGTTAGCAAAAATCCGTACGGGAAGAGCTAATCCGAAAATGTTTGATGATGTTCATGTAGATTACTATGGAGTTCCTACGCCGATTACTCAAGTAGGGCAAATAGCGATACCTGAACCAACACAAATAGTTATTAAACCATACGATAAAAGTATTGTTAAAGCTATTGAAAGAGCGATTCTAGTTGCTAATTTAGGTATTAATCCTAATAATGAAGGTGACAAACTACGTATTGTGTTTCCGGCATTAACTATGGAAAGACGTAAAGAATTAACTAAAAAAGTTAAAAAGTACGGTGAGGAAGCAAAAGTATCAATAAGAAACTATCGTCGTGATGCAAATGACGATATCAAAAAATTAGAAAAAAAATCGGAAATATCTGAAGATGATTGCAAAGGATATCAAGAAGATGTCCAAGAATTTACAAATACATATTCAGACAAGATTGATCAATGTGTTATTGATAAAGATAAAGATATAATGAGTATATAGAGACTACTTTGTTAGTCTCTTTTTCTAAGGGTTTTTGTAGTAAATTATTTTTATTTGTAGTATAATTGAATATTGTAATGAGGTGATTTTATGAGTGTTGAAAGTAGAGTTTTAAGCGGATATATTCCTAGACATATAGCTATTATTATGGATGGAAATGGCCGTTGGGCAAAAAAAAGAAATATGCCGAGAACATTTGGTCATAAAAAAGGTAGTGAAAACTTAAAAAACATTGCGATTGAATGTAATGAATTAGGTATTAAAGCGTTAAGTGTTTATGCTTTTAGTACTGAAAATTGGTCGCGACCAAAAGCGGAAATTGATTATTTGATGAATTTGCCTAGTAAATTTGAAGAAACTTTCAAAGGAAAGTTTGAAGAAAATGATATAAGAGTAATCTTTTCTGGAAGAAAAAATCGTTTTCCAAAAAACGTTCAAGACTTGATTAAGAGAGTTGAAGAGAAAACGAAAAATCGTAAAGGTCTTATTTTAAATATTTGTTTTGATTATGGGAGTTACACTGAGATATTGGATGGTGTAAAAGAAATAAGTGAATTATATAAAAACGGTGATATTAAGTTAGAAGACATTAATGAAGATTTAATGAAGAATCACCTTTATACAAAAGAGTTGCCGGATTTAGATTTGTTAATTAGAACAAGTGGTGAAGAAAGAATCAGTAATTTTTTGCTTTGGCAGTTAGCATATAGTGAATTATATTTTCCAAAAGTACATTGGCCAGCGTTTAATAAGAAGCAATTATTAAAAGCTATTGATAATTTTCAAAAAAGAAATCGCCGTTTTGGAGGATTGAAGGAGGAAAAATAAGCATGAAAACACGTGCAATTACTGGATTTTTATTAGCAATATTTTTTATCCCAATCTTTTATTTTGGTGGTATAATATTAAATGCTACATTGATTTCATTAACGGGAATAGCTACTTTTGAAATATTTAGAATGTTTAATGTGAAGGCTAAACTTTCTAAATATACTTTGGGAATTGTTTTGTTAATTTCAGGAATGGTGTATTTCTTAGTTTACAGTTACTTCCTTAATAGTAATGGTGTTGAGTTGTTATTATTATTGTTTGTATTGTTAGTAACAATAAGAGCGATGTTATTACTGTTTAGTGCTAAATTTGATGTTCATACATATATTGATATGTTTGTTAGTGTTTTATATCCTAGTATTGGGTTTGCTGCTATTTATGGGTTACGATTACTAGATATTCACAATATTGGATTTATGTTTATGATTACTATTATGACTGATCTTTTTGCTTATTTAGTGGGTATAAGATATGGTAAACATCGTTTAGCTATTAATATTAGTCCTAAAAAGAGTATTGAGGGAAGTATCGGAGGAACGTTTTTTGCGGTATTATTTACTTTAGGTTACATATATATATTTAATATTACTTATATTGGAGAAATTCAATTGAATATATTTATAAGTATATTATTGATTATCTTTATTAGTATCTTTGGACAACTTGGTGATTTAGTTGCTAGTAAACTGAAAAGAAGTTTTGGTATTAAGGATTATAGTAATTTGTTTCCAGGTCATGGTGGTGTAATGGACAGATTCGATAGTGCATTACTAGCTGCAATGGTATTAATGATAATTAGTGGAGTGGTTGGTTTATTATGAGATTATTTTTATTAGGAGCAACTGGTAATATTGGCGTTCAAACATTGGATATCGTTAGGAATAGTAACGATAAGTTTCATGTTGTCTCGATTGCGGCTAATAAAAATATTAATCTAGTAAAAGAAATTATTAAAGAATTTCATCCGAAATTTGTGAGTGTTGGGTTATTAGAAGCTAAGAATGAGTTAGAAGAATTGTATCCTAGTGTTGAATTTGGGTATGGAGATGAAGGATTGATTAAAGCCGCTACTTATGGTGATTTAGGTGAAGACTTAGTTGTTAACGCTATTGTTGGTAGTGCAGGACTTGCTCCTACATATTATGCGATTAAAAAAGGACGGAATATTGCTTTAGCTAATAAAGAAACATTGGTTATAGGTGGGGAATTAATAAACCCTTTATTAAAAGAACATAATGTAACCTTGATTCCGATTGATAGTGAACATAGTGCGATTATGCAATGTATGAATGGTGAAGATAAAACGACTGTAAAAAGTATTGTTATTACAGCAAGTGGTGGCAGTTTTAGAGATAAAACAAGAGAAGAATTAAAAAAAGTAACAGTAAAGGATGCCTTAAATCATCCTAACTGGGATATGGGTGCTAAAATAACAATAGATTCAGCAACAATGATGAATAAAGGTTTAGAGGTTATTGAAGCTCACTATCTATTTAATGTAGCTTATAGTAATATTAAGACTGTTTTACATAAAGAGAGTATAATACATTCTTTAGTCGAATATAACGATACAGCAATGATCGCTCATTTAGGTAATCCTGATATGAGAGTTCCGATTAGTTATGCGATTAATTATCCTGAACGTGTGGAATATAAAGGGAAACCTTTAGATCTAATTAGTTTGGGAAGTTTACATTTTGAAGAGTTGAGTTTTGTTCGTTTCCCGATGTTGCAATATGCATATGATGCTGGAATAAAAGGTGGATTAATGCCGACAGTTTTGAACGCAGCAAATGAAGCTGCTGTACAATTATTTTTAAATGGGAAAATTACATTTTTACAAATCGAAGAAATTGTGATAAAATGTTTAAATATATTTGATAATGAGTTAGAGTTATCATTAGATAGTGTTTTAGAAAGAGACAACTTAGTGAAAGACTATGTGTTTAAGACATATAGTTAAAAGGACGTGTAGAAAATGGTAGTGTTTAATATAGTAGTATTTTTAATAAGTTTAAGCGTAGTAATTATGTTACATGAGCTTGGACATTTCATTATGGCAAGAAGAGCCGGTATTTTATGTCATGAATTTAGTTTAGGTATGGGACCTAAATTATGGAGTAAACGTTTTGGAGAAACAATGTATTCAATTCGTGCTATTCCAATTGGCGGATTCGTAATGATGTCTGGTGAAGAAATTGAAGATGAGTTAGTTAAAGAAGGTATGCAAGTAAGATTAGAATTTAAAGGAAACTTAGTTTCTAAAATATATCTTGACCATGACAAGGAAGGGTATGAAAAATTTGAAAAAATTACTGTTGAAAAAGTTGATTTAAAAGGGAAAGATTTTTCCCGATTATATATTAATGATCACGAAGTTAAGAGAGATGCATTCTACGTTATGAGAAACCGTGAGTTACAAATTGCTCCATATGATCGTGGTTTTAACGGAAAAACACTATGGCAGAGATTCTGGGCAATATTTAGTGGTCCTGCAATGAACTTTATATTAGCGATATTTGTATTCTTAGCGGTTAACTTAATAGTTGGATTCCCGACTATGGATAGTACTGTTTTAGGTGGAATTGGGGAAGGTTACCCCGCCGAGGATGTGCTAGAAGTTGGAGACAAAGTATTATCGATTAATGGTAATGATATTGGGGATTGGGACGATTTAAGTTTTGAGCTAGATAGTGATAAGGCAAACCGTTTAGTTGAATTTGAAATATTACGTGATGGAACTGAAATGACACAACAAGTTACTCCGATAATCTATTTTTATAGTATTGGTTTTCATAGTGATTCAAGTACACAAGACGATTTAATTATTGGTGAAATTGCAGAAGAAACAAAAGCTGATAGTGCTGGTATGTTACAAGGTGACCAATTGGTTAGCATTGATGGAAATGATGTAGTTACCTGGAGTGATGTTATTACTGAAATTGAAACTTTGGGTGCTTTAGAATATTTAGAAGGTAGAATTATAAAAATTGAAGTTTTGCGCGATGGAAACACTGTTGAACTTGATATACATGAACCTTACAGTACGGAATTCTTAAATACTCAAGGGATCAACGTTGTAGAAACAAGAGTAGGAATTAGCCCGGTATATAACTTTAGTTTAGGATCGTCAATCGTGGCAAGTTTTCAAAATGTTGGAACTTCAGCAATGATGATTTTTACAACAATCGGATTATTATTTGATAATAGTGGAGCTGGAGCTGGAATTGGTGTTGACAATTTAGCTGGTCCTTTAGGGATTTATGAAATTACCTCAATTGCTTTAAGTAATGGTTTTATTTCTTTATTAAGCTGGATAGGGCTACTAAGTGTAAACTTAGGAGTAATCAATTTATTACCTATTCCTGCATTAGATGGAGGAAGACTTGTTTTCTTAGGATATGAAGCGCTTAGTAAAAGAAAACCTAATCGTAAAGTAGAAAGTACTTTAAATTATGTTATGTTTATGGCTTTGATGGGATTATTTATTTTCATAACATTCAATGATATATTAAGATTATTCAATATAAAATAATGAGGTGACAACATGAAACAAAGTTTGTTTTTTATACCGACTTTAAAAGATGCACCTAAAGATGCGGAAGTTAGAAGTCATAAATTAATGAGTCGTTCAGGACTTATTAAACAAGTTGCAGCGGGAATATATAGTTATTTACCTTTAGGGTATAGAGTAATTAAGAAAATTGAGAATATCGTTCGTGAAGAGTTAGATAAAATTGGTTCTAGTGAACTTTTACTACCAGCGTTACAACCACGTGATTTATGGGAAGAAAGCGGTAGATGGGACAAGTATGGTCCGGAATTGATGAGACTTAAAGATCGAAAACAAAGAGATTTTTGTTTGGGGCCTACTCATGAAGAAATTATTACTCAAGTAGTTCGTGATTATTTGAATTCATATAAAAAATTACCACTTAGTTTATATCAAATCCAAACGAAGTTCCGTGATGAGATGCGTCCTAGATTTGGACTTATGCGTGGTCGTGAGTTTATTATGAAGGATGCATACACATTTACAGAAACAAAAGAGGATTTAGATCGCATGTATAATGAGTTTTCAGATGCATATAAAGAGATTTTTAGAAGATGCGGACTTGAAACAAGAATTGTAAGTAGTGATGTTGGACAAATCGGTGGCGATGAAGCTGATGAATTTATGGTTATGAGTGAAGTTGGTGAAGATACGATAACTTATTGCACGTCTTGTAGTTACGCGGCTAATCAAGAACATAGTGGATTAAATGCTGGCGATAAGTGTCTTGAATGTGGTGGGGAAATAGAGATTGCAAAAGGAATTGAAGTTGGGAACATCTTTAAACTCGGAACTAAGTATAGTGAAAGCATGAATGCTAAAATAATTAATAAAGAAGGAAAACAAGTTCCGGTTATAATGGGATGTTATGGTATTGGTATTAGTCGTACATTGATGGCAAGTGTAGAACAACATTCTAATGAAATGGGAATTGTGTGGCCAGAGGAGATTGCACCGTTTAAAGTGCATATTATACCTGTTAACACAAAAGATGAGTTGCAAGTAGAAGTTGCAACAAAACTATATTTAGATATGAGAGAAATTGGTGTTGAAGTTTTGCTAGACGATCGTGCTGAAAGAGCAGGAGTTAAATTTAAAGATGCAGATTTGATTGGAATCCCTATAAGAGTTATTATTGGTAAGGATGCAAAAGATGGAAAAGTTGAATTTAGTAATCGTTTAGAGGGTACAAAAGATTTAGTTGATTTAAGCAAAGTTTTAGAACGTATATAATATAGAAACACAGGAGGGCGATTTTGTCCTCTTTTTTATTATGTATTTTAGAAACAAGTATGAGAAATATGTGGTTTGAAATAATAATTGAAAAACTCGAGTCAAAGTAATTGACATTTATGGAAGTTTTATATATACTTTTAAAGACGGTGTAAAAAAGGAACATTAGTCCTTTGAAACGCCTTTTATTTACGCTTAAATATGGTGTAAGTAAGTTATTGATAAAGCTTTAATAAAAAGCTTAAAAAAAGTATTGACAATAAAGAATGTAGGCGATATACTTTTTATTGCAGTGTCAAGTTATTGAAACTGCTTTAAACTAGATACTTTAGGGATTTCAAGAGATGTAATTGTGTTAATTGAAGTCATTAAAATAAAAGTTTAAGAAAAGTATTGACAATAAAGTTCAAATTTAATATACTCTTTATTGCGGGTCCAAGAAATTAGGACCTCGTTGATACTAAAAAGCACATAAAAAAGTTTTATAAAAGTGTTGACATAATATTTGTGATATAGTAAAATATTATACGCACGCTAATAAATTTGTGCGACCATTTAGGTCTTTGAAAACTGAATAGAACAAGTCAATTTGAGTTTAGGAAAAGTACTTATTATATTATGATAATAATTAAACAATTCATATAAATTATGGAGAGTTTGATCCTGGCTCAGGATAAACGCTGGCGGCATGCCTAATACATGCAAGTCGAACGCTCTCGAACTTCGGTTCAATGAGAGAGTGGCGAACGGGTGAGTAACACGTAAGAAACTTGCCCCATAGACGAGGATAACTATTGGAAACGATAGCTAATACTGGATAGTACATAAGATCGCATGATCTAATGTTTAAAGGTGCTTTCAAGCACCACTATGGGATAGTCTTGCGCTGCATTAGCTAGTTGGTAGGGTAACGGCCTACCAAGGCGATGATGCATAGCTGGTCTGAGAGGATGAACAGCCACACTGGGACTGAGACACGGCCC
>JAOZSP010000071.1 GCA_029939615.1 Candidatus Izemoplasma sp.
CTCCTGAAGAACATGTTGATTTTCAATGTGTAATTCAAAACTGGGTAGATTCATCAATTTCAAAAACAGTAAATGCCCCAAAAGGCTACAGTGTTGAAGAAGTTGAGCAAGTATACATGAGATTATACAAGGGTGGAGCAAAAGGTGGAACTGTTTATGTTGATGGTTCTAGAGACTCTCAAGTTCTTACTTTATCTAAAGGTGAAGATGAAAAAATATCTTCTCCAAAACAAGTGGATATCGCTGAACTAGGGGTAGAATTAGACGAAGAGAAAAAGGAACCAAAAGAAGTAAAAACAATTGGTTTAAGAAATGATAGACAAGATAGAAATATCGGAATAGAACCTGGTGATATATGCCCAATATGTTTAGAAGGAACAGTTGAAAATATTGGTGGTTGTCATACTTGTACAAACTGTAATGCTCAATTAAAATGTGGATTATAAAATTAAAAGGCACAGATTTGTGCCTTTTTCTGTATAATATAGTTGAGTTCAAAAAAAAAAAGAGGTGATAACTATATTAAAAGCAGTACTAGTTGGCGCAGATTTATCAAATGATGGAATGATAAATTACTATATGAAGGAATTAGAGAATTTAACAAGAGCAAGTAACATTGAAGTAGTTTATACAGTTACTCAATCTATACACAAAATTACTTCAGCTTTCTATATTGGTTCAGGAAAAGTTGAGGAAATCAAACAGTTTGTCATTAATTTAGATGCAGATATAGTTATTTTCAATAATGAGTTATCTGGTTCACAAATTCGTAACTTAGAGAATCTAATTGATTGTAGAGTTATTGATAGAACCCTATTAATCCTTGATATCTTTGCCACTCGAGCTAAAACAAAAGAAGCAATGTTACAAGTTGAAATAGCACAGTTAGACTATATGCTACCTAGATTAACTGGTCTAAGGACAAGTTTAAATAGACAACAAGGTGGTATTGGTTCCAGAGGTCCTGGTGAGAAAAAACTAGAGTTAGATCGTCGCCGAATATTATCTGATAGAACAAGATTAAAACAAGAACTAGATGAAATTGTTAAATCAAGAAAAGTCCAGCGAAAGAATCGTAATAGATCTAACATTAAAAAAATAGCAATTGTTGGATATACAAACGCCGGGAAATCCACACTACTAAACGCTTTTGTAAATATCTCTGAAGAGAACAAAAACAAAGAAGTATTTACTCATAATATGTTATTTGCAACTCTAGAAACAGCTACTAGACATATTCAATTAAATAGTAATAAAGAGTTTGTTGTTACTGATACAGTAGGTTTTGTATCTAATTTACCCCATAATCTTATTGAATCATTTAAATCTACTCTTGAAGAGATAACTGAAGCAGATTTTTTAATTCATGTTGTTGATACAAGTAATAAATACTATGAAAAACAAATTGAAGTAACACAAGAAACTCTAAAAGAAATAGGTGTTCCCGAAATACCTGTATTATACATTTATAACAAATATGATCTAATAGATTATGAAATAGAACCAAAAAACTTCCCATATATAATTGTAAGTTTACTTGACACCAAAGGGGTTTCCCAAGTGTTTAATTTTGTTGAGAAGGAAATATTTAAAGATTACGAGAAAGTTAAACTACTGATCCCATTTACAGAGGGAGATTTAGTCTCTTTCCTTAATCAAAATGCTAATATAATTAATCAAGACTATTCCAATGAAGGAACAATATTAGAACTCGAATTATCACAACTTCAATTAGCTAAATATATCAACTATATAGTTAAAGAAGGGCCTAAATAGGCCCTTCTTTTAAGAATGTCGAATATTTATCCATTAGATTAATTAAGTTTTCCTTAGTGTTAATTTTTGATATTTCTCTTTTTACAAAGGTCGCTCCTCTCATTCCTTTAACATACCACGAAGCATGTGTTCTCATTTCTAGAAGAGCTATTTTTTCACCTTTGAGCTCAATTAAGCGCTCCATGTGATTTAATATTCTACTAAGTTTATCTTCATCACTAATAACTTTTTGATATTTACCTGTTTCTAAATATTCTACTGTTTGTGATGTCAACCAAGGGTTTCCTAAAACACCTCTCCCTATCATAATTGCATCACAACCTGTTTCATTTAGCATTCTTTTTGCATCTTCTGGTGTATGGATATCACCATTCCCAATAACGGGAATATTAACAGCATCTTTAACCTGTTTAATATAACTCCAATTAGCTTTTCCAGAGTACATTTGACTTCTAGTTCTTCCGTGAATAGCGATTGCTTTCGCCCCCGCTTTTTCGCATAATTGAGCGATTTCCACAGCGTAGATAGTGCTATTATCCCACCCAGTTCTCATTTTTATAGTTACTGGTTTAGAAACACTTTTCACAACTTCTTGTACAATGTCATATATTTTCATAGGATCTAATAATAGCTTAGCTCCAGCATCATTTTTAACTATTTTATTAACCGGACATCCAAAATTAATGTCAATTATATCACAATCAGATTCTTGATCAATTATTTTGGCTCCTTCAACAATGCTCTCTTTATCAGCTCCAAAAACTTGCATAGTTAAGGGTCTTTCCTCTGGCACAACCTTAATCATTCTCATAGTTTTCTCATTACGATAAAGAAGTGCTCTATCACTTACCATTTCCGCGTAAATAAGCCCTGCACCAAATTCCTTCATTATTGTACGAAAAGCAATATTAGAGACACCTGCCATTGGTGCTATTACAACTTGATTCTTTATTACTATATTTGCAATTTTAAACATATTTTTCACCTTTTCTTTAGCAATATCTATTTTACACAAACAGAAAAGCAAATGCAAATACGAAATACTTTTATTTTTGAGAATTAATGTTATAATAATTTTGGTGATTTATATGAAAGATTATTTAGTAAAAGCTTTTGCTTATGATGAGACAGTAAGAATTTACGCAGCAAGTACAACAAATCTTGTTGGGCAAGCTCAGAAAATACATGATTTATGGCCTACTAGTGCAGCTGCATTTGGTAGATTATTATCAGCAACTGTAATTATGGGTGCAATGTATAAAGGTGATCAAGAACTTACTGTAAGAGTAGAGTCTGATGGTCCACTAGGTGGAATGGTTGCAACAACAAATGCTTATGGAGAAGTAAGAGGATACGTTGGTAATCCACATGTCTTTTTACAATATAACAGTGGTAAATTGAATGTTGGGCAAGCAGTTGGAAACGGCTTTATTCACGTAACAAAGGACTTAAATGTTAAAAACATGTTTACTTCAAGTTCTGAAATTCAAACTGGTGAAATCGGTGATGATTTTGCATATTATTTCACTGTTAGTGAGCAAATTCCTAGTGCGGTTGGTTTAGGTGTATTGGTAAACGATGATAATACTATTTTAGCAAGTGGAGGATTCATTTTACAGGTTATGCCTGGTTGTAAACCTGAGTCTCTAAATAAAATAGAAAACATATTGAAGAATATTGCTCCTGTAAGTGAGATGATAAGCAATAATTATTCTCCTGAACAGATTATTTCTGAATTATCAGGGAATTCATATAAAATATTAGAACATCTTGAAATAAATTATAAATGCAACTGCAAAAGAGAAAAATTTGAAAAAGGACTTATCTCTTTAGGAGAAAAAGAACTCAAAACATTAGTTAATGAAGAAGAAGATGTTGAAACCGTTTGTCAGTTTTGCAATACTAAATATATATTTACAACTACTGATCTTGTAAAGTTAATAGAAGAATCCAAAAAAAAGAGTTGATACCTAATCAACTCTTTTTTATTTTCATTTTATCTTAACAAAAGGATTTCCCAGTGTTAATCACATAATATTTAAATATTTTTTAATTTCCCATTCAGTTACGTTAGTTCTAAAGTCATCCCACTCTTGATGTTTAGCCTCAATAAATTTTTCAATAACATGATTTCCTAAAGCTTCTTGAATAACTGCATTCCGTTTTAGAGCTTTAAGGGCGTCCTTTAGATTTTCAGGTAAGTTCTCTATTCCCATAATTTCTCTTTCATCTCTTGATAATTCATATAAATTTATATAAACTCTATCTTTACATTCTAATTTCTTTTCTATTCCATTAAGTCCACTTGCCAAGATTGCTGACATAGCTAAATACGGATTAGTTGAGGGATCTACGCTTCGTATTTCTGCTCTTGTGGCATTTCCTCTTTTTGCAGGAATCCTTATCATTGCACTTCTGTTTGCGTCACTCCATGATACATAACAAGGAGCTTCATAACCTGGAACTAGTCTTTTATATGAGTTTATTGTAGGATTTGTAATTGCAGTGAAAGCTCGAGCGTTTTCCATTATTCCTGCTATCCATTGTCTTGCAATATTACTTAGCTCAATTTCACCCTTAGGATCATAAAAAACATTGTTTCCTTCTTTATCACTTAAAGAACAATTTGTGTGCATTCCTGATCCATTGATGTCGGATATAGGTTTTGGCATGAATGTTGCATGTAATCCATGTCTCTTTGCAACATTCTTCACTATTACTTTAAATATTTGTAATTGATCACAACACTCAATTACATTCTCATATTGAAAATTGATTTCATGTTGTCCTGGAGCTACTTCATGGTGAGATGCTTCCATATTAAATCCAATTCTTTCTAATTCTAAAACAATATCTCTTCGACAATCCTCTGCACCATCTACTGGAGCTAAATCAAAGTATCCACCATTATCATTAAAGTCAAGGGTTGGTCTTCCGTCATCGTCAAGTTTAAACAAGAAAAATTCAGGTTCAAGACCGACATTAAAAGATCCAAATCCCATTTCTACCATTTTTAAAACATTTCTTTTTAATATTCCTCTTGGATCTCCAACAAAAGGTTCACCATTAGGTAAATATATATCACATATCAATAATGCAACTTTCCCATATGTTGTTTGTTCCCAAGAAGATATAAGCCATGAATCGTATTCTGGTCTCAAATACATATCTGCTTCTTGTATTCTAACAAAGCCATCAATTGATGATCCATCAAACATAATCTCGTTATCCAGTGCCTCTTCTAGTTTTCTTGCTGGAATTTCAACATTTTTAATAACCCCATGGATGTCTGTAAAACATAACCTTACATACTTTACATTTTCTTCTTTTGCATTCTTTAATATTGCTGCTTTTGTAAATTTTGCCATTTGTTTTTCCTCCTTAGAATATATAAAAATGGTGTCAAAAAGCTTTGTCAGCTTTGACACCATTAAGTTATTGTTGTTTTATGAGACGCCCTTGTCTACTTAATCAATTATAAATAAGGCGACATTAAATGTCAATCTTATTTTCAATGATAAGGTTTACAAGTTTTCTTTTTGTAATTCGTAAATCCATTGCCTTTTTCTGAATGAATTGATGGGATTCGTCTTCACTAAGCCCTTTTTTTATTAGTATGCGTTTTGCTTTATTTGTTAGTTTAAGAGTTGTTAATCGTATACTTAAGTCTGTATTTTCTATTTGTAGTTGGGTAATTCTTTTAATGTATTTAGTGGTTGTTTTTAAAGTAATTGGTAATTCAATCTCTAAAGACATTTCATTTAGCATAATAAAATACATATCATTAAGGATATTATAAAAACTTCCTATTGATGTTTTATTATTTATGTATATTACTAACATTTTTCTTTCTAAAACTATACTTTCTATTAATTTTGGTAAGTTGGGTATCTTGTTTTTATATGAAAATACTATATAATCGTATAAATTTAACATGTTTCTAGTTAATTTATTCTTGATATCACCATTGATACCACTTTGTTTTAGTATTCTTTGTATTCTTTTATCAAGATATCCGTCTGATGAAATTATTATAACTCTCATATAATCACTCCTTTGTGAACGAGAATAATAGTTAATAATTCAATGGATATTTTTTTGTTAATTCCTTAACTGTTTCCCTTACTTTGATAAGTATTTTTTCATTTTCCGGATTGATCAATGTATCATAAATACATTTTGCTATTATTTTCATATCATCTTTTTGGAATCCTCTTGATGTAATAGCTGGTGATCCTAATCTAATACCACTTGTTATAAATGGTTTTTCTGTATCGTTTGGAACTGTATTTTTATTACATGTAATATTCACACTATCTAATATTTTTTCAGCATCTTTTCCAGTTAATCCTGTTAAAGACTTAACTTCTAGGAGTATTAAATGATTATCAGTACCACCTGATACCACTTTAAATCCTAGTTTAATTAATGCTTTTGCTAAAGCATCAGCATTAATAATTACTTGTTTCTGATATTCTTTAAATCTCGGAGAAAGGGCTTCTTTAAAAGCTACAGCTTTTGAAGCAATAACGTGCATTAATGGTCCTCCTTGAATACCTGGGAAAATAACACGGTTAATTTTTTTATATATTTCAAAACTATTAGTTAGTATTATTCCTCCTCGTGGTCCTCTTAATGTTTTATGTGTTGTAGAAGTTACAATATCAGCATATTCGCATGGATTTTGGTGTAGCCCTGCTGCAACAAGTCCAGCTATATGTGCCATATCAACCATTAATATTGCTCCTACTTTATCGCTAATTTCTCTAAATTTAGCAAAATCAAGTTTTCGAGGGTATGCACTTGCTCCTGCAACAATAACATTTGGTTTTGTTTCTACTGCAATTTTTTCCAATTCGTCATAATCTATTTGTTCGGTTACATCATCTACCCCATAACTAACAATTTTATAATCCATACCACTAAAGTTTAATGGATGTCCATGGGTTAAATGACCTCCGTGATCTAAACTCATACCTAGAACTGTATCTCCGTGGTTTATTATTGCACGATAAGCGCCCATATTAGCCGTTGATCCACTATGTGCTTGAACATTGGCATATTTAACATTAAATAGTTTTTTTACTCTATCTCTTGCTAGATTTTCAGCCATATCAACAAATTCACATCCACCATAGTATCTTCTACCTGGATATCCTTCAGCATATTTATTAGTTAATACACTTCCTTGTGCTTCTAAAACTGCTTTACTTACAAAATTTTCTGATGCAATTAGTTCAAGATGTGATTCTTGTCGATTTTTTTCTAGCATAATTGCTTCATAAAGTTCTGCATCAAACTTTTTAATGTTTTCCATTATTTACTCTCCTCTTTATTAAGTACAAATATCCCTATATCTTTTGTAAAACTTACTTTAATACTTTCTTCAAAATTAGTTGGCATGTTTTTACCAACATAATCTGCTCGAATTGGAAGTTCTCGATGTCCTCTATCAATTAATACTGCTAATTGAATTGTTGAAGGCCTTCCCAAATCAATTATTGCGTCCATACTAGCCCTTACAGTCCTACCAGTAAATAATACGTCATCTACTATGATAACGATCTTAGAAGATAAATCAATATCTAATCTATTAAAATTAGTGACATTGATATCATCTCTATATCCTGAAATATCTAAACTATAAACAGGAATTTCAATTTCTTCTATCTTTTCTATGTTCTTTTGGATGATTTTTGCTAATGGTACTCCATTTTTCACAACACCAAGAAGTATAATATTTGATAAGTCATTATTTCTTTCAATAATTTCATGTGAAATTCTACGAATTGTTCTAATCATTTTTTCTTCGTCTATCAATTTTCGCAAAGCTAATCACCTTCTTTTTTCC
>JAOZSP010000072.1 GCA_029939615.1 Candidatus Izemoplasma sp.
TCTTGAAGAAAACGCAAATTTCTATTTGTTTAGTATAGTAGGAATTGTTATATCAAGTATTAGTATTTTCTTTATAATGAGAAGTAGCTTGATTTCACGAGTATATGAAGTAAGTGTATATAGAAGTTTAGGTGCATCTAAAAATGAAGTAAGGAAAATATTTATTGTTGAAATAGTTTTAACAACTTCATTTAGCTCTATAATTGGATATTTATTGATGATTGTACTATTGTTAAGAGCGGAAAGCACCGTTAGTGATTACATTTCAATTGTTCATTACCCAGTTATGACAGTTATTTATGGTGTTTTAGGGTTGTATCTTGTAAATATTATATTTGGGTTACTACCTGTGAATGTTTTATTAAGAAAAACACCTTCAGAGATTATGACAAAATATGATTTATAAAAATAACTGAATCAATTCACGGTAGGAAAAAGGTGATTAAATGAATTTATTTTTAAATGATTTAAAAAGATTGCCAACATTATTTATTGGATTTATCCTTCTAGCTTTTGGTATCTATTTAACAAAGTTATCGGGTCTAGGAATGTCATCATGGAGTGTATTTCATGATGGATTATCAATTCAACTTAAATTGTCTTTTGGTGTAATTACTCAGTTGTTAGGATTAATTATATTATTGTTTTCAATGTTGTTTTTAAAGACAAAAGTAGGACTAGGTACAATATTAAACGTTGTTTTTGTTGGAATGTTTATTGATATATTTGCAATATTGATACCTAATAAACCACTAACACTAATAGGTAATATAGTATATTTAGTATTTGGTGTCTTATTATTAACTTTTGGTCGTAGTTTATATATATCGTCTAAACTAGGAGCTGGTCCTCGTGATGGATTATTTGTTAGGTTAGTGAGAATTACTAAAATTGATGTTAAATACATTAAACCAGCAATTGAGTTAGTTGTGCTAATTATTGGTTATTTTCTTGGCGGGAATGTTGGACTAGGTACTGTCTTAATAACTCTAGTTTCAGGATACTTAGTTCAGTTTTTCTTTAAGGTATTACACTTTGATCCAAAAACGGAAAAGCAAAGCAATATATTTAGTTTTAGTAAAAAAAGGAATCTCGAGTGAGATTCCTTTTTGTTAATTAATAAGTTATTCTTCGTAATGGTACCCTAAGAATTCAATATAGTAAGAAGAAGTGCTTGGTATTAAATATATTCTTAATCCCATTGGATCAGGCTTATCACTACCAGGGAATGAAATATAAGTTGTAAACATTTCATCTCCTTCTTCATCATACCCAATTTGGAATGTTGTAAAAGTAATAGGATCTACCATTCCAATGAAATCGGAACGATTTTCAACGCATTCACTAGTGCGCATTGAACGATAGAAGTATATATCACAAAGCATCACATGAGTAATTGCATTATTAGTAACATCATCTAAGAACTGTGCGAAGATAGCTTCGGCGTCTTCTTGATTAAGTAAAATTGATTCTTCAGGGACGGGTACTTCTTTACCAACATATTCTAAGTCAAATGTAAAAGTACCATCTTCATTTATTGTGTAGTTAAGAGTGTAGAATTGATGTTCAAAACTACCATCAATATATTCCCAGTAAACTTCTGTGCGAAGTCGAAGGTTAAAGAAATCTTCAAAATCAAAATCAACGTAAGTAGCATAAACATAAAATGTATCTAATGAGTCTTCAAATGCATTACCACAAACTGCGTAATTAGTGCAGAAATTAGAAATGGTAATCGTTTCGTTATTTATGTCGTCAAAAAGATCGAATAACCAAGAATAAGCTTCTGGTATAACATTACCTTCAAGTACAGTAATACTAGTCAAAACATGAACTTCCTGTAAAAGGTTTATTTCTAAATCAATATTAAAGCGTAATGATGAAATATAAACATCAGAACTATCGTAAAACTCAATAATGAAGTAAGGGATGTCATCTGAGTTACCAACACTTTCTAAGAGAACTTTGTATCCACTATTTTGAAATTGTTCATAAAAATCAAGACAATTATATACGTTAAATCCCGCAAACTTTTGGAAACAAAAGTCTTCCATTGAAATATTTTCATCTTGTAAGTCAGCAACAAATGATGCTGCGTAATTATTTACATCTGTTTCATTTGGCATTACATAATCAAATTGAAGGTTAATAATTAGTCTTCCTTCCTCAGTTTGATGGACTGTAAAGAATAATTCAATTATTAATGTTTCAGTATCATTTTCTAATGTAATTTGAACAGTATATTCTGTAGGTTGATGAATATTATTTATTTGAACTGTACCTACTGAAACTGTAAAATCTCTATCGATAATATCTTGTCTACCATATATACCGTGAGTATAGAACCCATCACCATGAATATCTAAGAATTCTTGTACTGTTAATGTATCATCAAAGAAATCAGATATAAAATATTCTAATGCGGTTTGAACATTAACTAAATTAGGTCCAAGGTTATAGTCGTCAGTTTGATAACCAACTACATACAATGTTTCGTCTAATAATTCTACTATTTGGAAATGGAATGCTAGATTACCTACAAGATTATCGTCAATATCTAATACATCAATTATTATCGAATAGTCTCTACCTGAAGTTGAATCAAACAATGTATTAACTTGTAGATGCTTGTTGTCAGTAAGGTATTGTTGGCGCAATGATATACAATCAATAAACAGATGTTCGTACATATTGCAATAATCAGTATCAGTAATACTTGTATCATTAAAATCAGAAATCATAGTAAGAATATAAACCATAGAATCGCTATTATCAGCATAATTAAACTCGATAGGATTATATAGTTCCATCTCTAACTCATCAAGTTCGTTATAGTAAAAATCAACATCGTATCCAATGAAATACTCAATAACTGTTCCGCTATTTGAGTAAACTGCGAAATCAATATAGTGTGGGTATACTTCTATTTCATATGAATAAATACCAATTGAATATCCATCATCTAGTAACGATTGACGTCTTGATATACATTCTGTTTTACTATCATAACTAATGAACATACTACATGCTTCTTCATTTGATAAAGAGCTATCATTTAAACGTGATTCAAAATCACTTAGTAATTGTTGTTTGTCTTCAAATGGAATGTCTGGACCAAAATTAAAGAAAGAAATTACTATATTCTTATTATTAAGTAAGAATAAGACATCAATATATAATGTTTCAACATCTCCATTAGACCATTCAATATCAAATGAAAGTGAATAGTAGTCGTTATTATGCGTGAAGTTTATACCTGAAACATCAGCGCCATCTTGAATAATTGGATTTATAAAGTTGAAACAATCATCATAGAAATCAATATCAAAATAAGTATTACAAATATCATTAGTAGTAGAAGAAGTTAAATCACTATATAGTAAATCAAGCATTATTGAAATATCTGTATCAGAAATATCACTGTGAGAGTGCTCTGGGATTATTTCAATAAGTAACTGTGGATCACTACCATGGAAAACAATACTGAAGTAGTGACGTGATCCATCAATCATTTCAAATTCAAAACTATAGTTAAAATCGTTGTAATCATCATATAACCAAAAATATCTAACGGTATTAGCTTTATTATGTTGATCAATTCTAAATTGTTTAAAATCATCTTGTGAAAATTCCCAAATATATGTATCAACAAAATCATCATCACTTAAAAATGTATCGTTAAAATCAGTAACTAAATCAGCAAGGAAATCTTGTGCATCAGACCAAGGAATAGGATTTACTTCTTTAAAATCAATATGGATTCGTATATCAAACCCGTCAACAATAAAGAATATTTTAAATTCAATGTCATCAACTGTACCATTTGGATTATGCTTTTCAAGTTTTAGCATAAAGTGATCATCAATAGGCATTAAATCAACATAGACAAGACTATAAGCATTGGTAATCATTTCATCATGGAAATCATAACATTTTTGTTGATCTAAAGGATCGAAGTATGTATTGCAAAAATCATGTATTACGATTGAAGGATCTTGGAAATCATATAAGAAATCTTCGATAAAATCAACAAAATCAATATCTATAATACCGTTATCGAAAAATACTTTGATATCATCACCATTAACAAAGAAGAACACTTCAAAAAGTAGAAATTCACTAGTATCATTTGGATTTTGTTGTTCAAGATAAAGCATAAAGTGGTCATCAGTATTATTTAAGTTGATAAATACTAATTCATAATTATTAGCAATCATCTGTTCATGCATATATATACATTGATCCTGATTCAAAGGATCATAGAAATCATTACAAAAATCAATAATAACTACTGAAGGATCTTGGAAGTCGTATAAGAAATCTTGAATAAATTGAATGAAATCAAGATCCAAAGTATCATCTTCAAAATGGACTTTTATTATTTGATCTGTATCAACAAAGAAGAACACTTCAAGTTGAATATCATCGATAGTGCTATCAGAATTATGTTGTTCTAGCATTAACATAAAATGATCTTCAAACTGCACTAAATCAACAAATACTAGAGAATATCCTTCTTCAATCATTTCAGTGTGTTTGTCAATACAAAATTGATAATCTGATGGTTCAAAATAAATACTACATACATCATTTATGTTTAAGGTGGTGTCCTGGAAATCATCTAGAAAATCTTTAATGAATTGGACAAAATCAAGATCCAAAGTATCATCTTCAAAATGAACTTTTATTATATCATCATATATTGTGAAAAAGACTTTTATTTCAATTTCCTCCATGGACTCATCTGGGAAATGAAGATTAATCAAAAGGATAAATTTATCTTCATCAGATAATAAGTCCTCATAAGTTATTGAGTATTCATTTTCTATCATGTTATTATAACTATCCATGCAATATTGGAAATCTTCTTCCTCAAAATAAGTATCGCAAACAGTAGTGATATTACTATCAGGATTTTGGAAATCATCAAATAGATTTCTTAATAATTGTTCGAAAACATCAAATTGATCATGGGTTTTATATTCAAAACTCATAACGATATTACCCTCTTCATCATAACTAAATGATACATTTTCATATTTTAGTTCAGGACTATTATTATCATCACTTATAGTAATACCTGCAATATATTCTTCTTCTTCAAATATAAATGAGTCTAAAATAGCTGAAAATCCATTTAATACATCGAATTCTCTTGATTCAATACACTCTGTTTGGTTATCACTTGGGAAATATTCAGCACATATCACTTCTGAAGTAATTGCTGCATTTAAATAGTCTTCAAGGAACTTCACAAAGTATGCTCTTGCCTCATCATATGGTACAGTTAAAGTAGTAGGATCAATAGTTTCTTGTGTATATGACCATTCTTTTATATACATTTTTGAATCAATAAGGGTTAAGGTAATAGTAAAAGTATAAATGGTTAATAAATCCTCACTATAGATAATTAATTCGTAAATATCTTCAGTTGAAAGAGAAATCTTTTTCGCAACACTAAAAACAGTAGTACCATCGAATCCTTCTGGGAATAAGGTTTGTCTACTATCACGACAGAGATTTAGTAAATCTGAATTTGCAACAGAGAAGTAATCATCACAAAAAGAAGCACTATCAGTGTTATAGTTGTCTAAAATTGTATTAAAAACATTTATAACGGCTTCGTCTTCTAAATCTCCGACTGATAACCCTTGACATATTTCACTTTCGGGATTGTCGATACAGTATTGCTCACTTATTTCCTCTACTTCACTAGGGTCAAAACATCCAGTTAATCCTAATACAAAGAAGAAAGTCGTGAATACTAATAACAGTTTTTTCATTATTAAGCCTCCTACTTTCATATATCTATTATCTTAATTATAATCTAATATTATATAATAGTGTGAAAAAGATGTGAAAATGAAAAAAAAGTAACGAATAATCGTTACTCATATTCTTTCATTAATCGAAGATAAAAATCTTTATTGTTCTTATTGGCTATTTTTTCTGTTTCACTTAACTCTCTAATAATTCGAATTGGATTTCCAACAACTAAAACATTTTTTGGAATGATTTTGTTTGGAGGAACAACAGCTCCAGCACCTATAAGAGCACCTTCATTAATTACTGCCCCATCTAAAATAATACTACCCATACCGATTAAACAGTCGTCATGGACAGTACAAGCATGAACAATTGCACCGTGACCAACAGTAACATTTTTCCCAATATGTGTAGGTAATCCAAGATTAGTATGAATTACTGCGTTATCTTGGATATTGGTATTTTCATCAATAAAGATTGGAGCCATATCACCACGAATACTAACGTTAAACCAAATATTCACATTATCACTTATTGTTACATCACCAGATATTACAGCGTTTTTCAATATTTTTGCCTTTTTTGATATCTTAGGAATTATATTTTTATATTTTTCAATTATCATAAATTTTTCCTTACCTCAAAACTTGTTTAATAATCCTAGCAAAGTTTTGATACTTTATCTTATCAATGTCAGTACTACTATATCCCATTTTTTCTAATTCGACAAACAAATTTGGAGCATCACTCATAGTTTCGAATCCTTCAACGTTATTAGAAGTAGCCTTTTCATTAAGATAATAACAAACATCAAAACCAATTCCAACATGATCAATACCTATTAAGTTTACAGCGTAATCAATATGCTTAGCCATATACTGAACTGTCTGATTTTCTTTATCTTCAGCAATGAATGATGCAATACCACATATCCCAATAACACCATTTCTATTTTTTATCATATTTAATTGCTCATCAGTATAATTTCGAATATGATTGCAAAGAGCTTTAGTGTTTCCGTGAGAAATTATTATAGGACCGTTTGTATAATCAATAATTTCATTAAAGGAACGAGGGTTAGAGTGAGCTAAATCAATAATCATTCCTAATTTTTCCATCTCTGTAAGGATTTCTTTACCAAGTAAAGTTAATCCTTCAGTTTCACTTGAAAGACCAGCTGAGAACTTGTTTACTTCGTTCCAGGTTAAACCAGCATGTCTAACACCTTTTTTATATAAATCTTTTAACTGATTGACATCTTCAAGTTGCATAATTCCTTCCATGCCAAGAATTACACCGATTTTATCCTCTTTTAAAGATTGTTCCATATCTGCGTAATTTAAGCATACTTTAAAAATATCCTTGTTTTCATTAATTTCTTTAAATGCATTTTCAAATATTTTATTAAATAATTTAGAATCATCCGTTTTAGGATCAGTCCAGTTTACAAAAATACTATGTGTAATTCCCGCATTTTTATAATGAGTTAAGTGTCGTGATTTGAATGAATTCTTATTTCCTTTAGTAGTTTGCTCAAACATATCTGTTAGTATATCACCATGGGCGTCAAATAACATTTTGTAACCTCCTATAAACCTCAGTTATTTCTTATTATATGCTTCTAAACCTTTTTCTAAAATATACATTGCACGTTTCATTTCCTTAGTATTTAAAACATAAGCGATTCTTGCTTCATCCTTAC
>JAOZSP010000073.1:0-7232 GCA_029939615.1 Candidatus Izemoplasma sp.
TCTGAAAGTTTTATCATTCCATAATTACCAGACCATGTAGAAAGACCAATTCTAACAATCATAGGATGAGTTTCAAATACTTCATTTATCCAATCTCTTAATGCTATGTATCCAATTCCTTTTCCCCACAAAGTATCATCATAAATCGTAATTCCTACTTCTAGCCAATTAGTTTCCTTTGATCTATAATAATAATTTACTGATCCCACTATATTTCCTGTTTCACTGTTTACTATAAATTTTCTGTTTGCAAATGCTTCTTCACCCAAAAGTAATTTTCTCTTGATTTCAATAATCTTCAAATCAAGTTCTTTTACTGTCATTCTAGGATAATATGGCCCATCAAATTCATTATGTAATAAGTTGGGGTTGTTCCATTTTTCATATAGATAAAGGTCTTCTAGTTCTAATTCTCGAATTAAGATTTTCATTATACTCCTTTTCAATAATGTCATTATCTGTATCCCGTTACTTTATTTTTTCCAGAACTCTTTGATATTAGTAATCTTTGATCTGCTTCATTTATTACTGCTTCGTAATCTAAATCTACTTCGGGAATAGCTGTAGATACCCCTAAACTTATTGATACGTACTTGAATTCAAACTTACTGCTGTGTTCTATTTTCATATCAAAAATCCCACTTCTTATCTTTTCAGCAATTTCAAGAGAATCTATATGGTTTGTATTTGGTAAGATAACCAAAAACTCTTCTCCACCATATCTCCCTACTTCATCGTATGGTCTATACAAATTACTTTGAATTTCATTTGCTATAGCAATTAATGTTTTATCTCCCATAATATGCCCAAAAGAATCATTATAAATCTTAAAATTATCAATATCTATCATAATAAAAGATATTTCACATTTTGATCTCAAACAATTCCTCCAAGATTTTTTTATGTCTTTAAATAAAGCTCTCCTATTTGGTATTCCTGTCAGATGATCAGTATTAGCTAATGCCAATATTTTACTTTCTGCTTTCTTTAATTTTTTATTTGCGGACTCCAATTTTATGTTTTTGTCTTGAAGAGTTTTATTTATATTTGATAAGTTCATAAAAACCTTTACTTTCCCCTGTAGTAAAATCTTATTAATGGGTTTATACAAAAAATCAACAGCTCCTAGCTGATAACCTTTAAAACTTAATTCCTCACTCCTGTCAATTGCAGTAATAAAAATAATTGGTATTGAAGATGTTTTACTGTTTTCTCTTAAAATTTCAGCGACTTCAAATCCACTCATGCCAGGCATTTGCACATCCAAAAGAATTAAATCAATTTTATTCAACAAAATAACTTTCAATGCTTCTTCACCTGAAGAAGCCTCGAACATACTTATGTTTTCTTGTTCAATCAAAGATCTAATAGTTAAGAGATTTGCACGTAAATCATCTACAATCAAGACATTAAATTCAATCATTATTATTCGGCCTCCAATCCATTAATTAGTTTTCCGATTTCAATAGTTTTTAGCACTCTTGGATTTGTTAATATTTTTATCGCAGCAGTTGGCATAACATTATAAATAACTGTATCTGGATTTACAACTATCAAATCCCCCCCAAAGGCTTCGATTTTCTTTGCACCTTTTGCTCCATCAATACTAGAGCCAGACAAAATAACTCCTAGTATTTTATCCTGATAAACTTCAGCGGCAGTTTCAAAAAGAACATCTATAGATGGTCTTGAAAAATTAACTTTTTCATCAGTAGATAACGAAAAAGTTTTATCCTGTTCAATTTGCAAATGGTATAAGGGTGGTGCAAGGTATATTTTTCCTCCAGTAATTTTTTCATAATTATCTGCTTCCTTAAATTTAAAATTAAGTCTATTAGAAAATAGTTTTACCATCCCTGAGTCCTCATTATCGTTTAGATGAATTAAAAAAACGATTGGGATTTTAATTTGATAATCTACTTCTAATAATATCTCTTCTATTCCGGTTATTGCTCCAGCAGAGCCTCCAATAATAATAATCTCGTATTTACTCATTTTAATAACCGGGTTTTCTTCTATAGATTTTGTATTTTGAAGAGAAATCAGTGTATTTATTCTTTATTGAATTCGTTTTCAAATTTTCTTTTATGCCAAGACCAATAAACCCACCTTTTTTTAGACTTTCAGTAAATAAGTCTAGAACAGAATTTTGCAAAGTTTGGTTAAAATAAATCAGAACGTTTCTACAAATTATAAGGTTTACATCCATCAATTTTCCATCAGTAACAAGATTGTGATTAATATATTCAACATTATCTATTAATTCATTATCAAATATTACATGTTTATAATTTGCTCGATAGTAATCACTAAAAGAGTTCTTCCCACCTGCTTTTTGATAATTCTCTGTCCACTTCTTCATGTTTGATACTGGATATATTCCTCTTTTTGCAATAGTTAGTACTGCTTGATTAAAGTCAGTTGCATAAATTTTAGTTTTTTGCAACAGTCCTTCTTCTTTCAAAGTTATTGCCATTGATAATACTTCTTCTCCAGTAGAACAACCAGCATGCCATATTTTTATTGAAGGATAAGTCTTTAAAATAGGAATTACTTTTTCCCTAATTTCTTTGAAGAATCCAGGGCACCGAAACATATCCGTAACGTTAATTGATAAATCCAACAATATTTCTGCAAAAAGTTTTTTATCTCGTAATAGTTTACCAGTCATATCATTAATAGAATCAATTCTACTTAATTCCATCCTTCTTTTCAATCTTCTTTTTATATGTGCAAATCGATAATTCGAGAAATCATAATCATACATTTCTTTTACTGCTTTAATTAGAAGCTCTATTTCAATATCTTCAATTTTTAATAACTTCACTGCTTCTTCCATTTAGAGCCACACCCTTAATACTGAAATTAATTTATCTTTATCAAGTGGTTTTGAAAGATATTCAGTCGCGCCTGCAGTTATACATTTTTGTCTATCACCACGCATTGTTTTTGCAGTTAGAGCAATAATAGGTAACTTAGAAAACTTTTTGTTCTTCCTAATTATTTCCATCGCCTCATATCCATCCATCTCTGGCATCATTATGTCCATCAAAACTAAATCAATCGAAGAATCTTTTTCAAGCCTATTAATTCCACTTGGTGCATTTGTATCAAACACAACATTTATATTTAATGTATCTAAAACTCCTGAAACAGAGAAGATATTTCTCATATCATCATCTATTAGCAATATTGTTTTATCTTTAAATTCATTTGAATTATCATTAATAATTTTATTCTTATGACCATGAATAAATAATTTGATATCTTCTACTAATCTTTTATGCGCTTTTTCTCCTTTTATAATTATGTCCTCAACCATTTTTTCCAAATACTCTTCATCTTTCTGACTAAATGATTTTCCTGTATATATAATAATGGCAGGATTAGATGTTCTCTTATCCTTTTTAATCTTTTCAAGTAATTCAAAGTCTTTTACATCTTTTAGTCCCAAATCAAGAACTATTAAATCATATCGATTTAGTTTTAATAATTCCAGTGTTTCTTTCCCATTCCCAGCACTATCAATAACGAGATTGAAATCTATAGAACTCTCGTTAATATATCTTATAATTGAATTTCTTTGATTAATATTATCTTCAATAACTAGTAACCTTGCATTCGTATTGAATCTATTTCTTGAACTAAGAATTATTTCATCAATTTGCTTTGTGCTAATCGGTTTTTCAAAGAAATTAGTCAATCCTTTCCTATTAGAACCTTCAATGTTTTTACCACTGACTAAATACACAGGGATTTCTTTGGTTCTTTGATTTAATTTTAAATGTTCAATTACTTTGTAACCATTCATTTTTGGTAAAGAGATGTCTAGAATAATTCCACTAGGTAAATAGTAATCAGCTAAGAATAATCCATTTTCACCTGTTTCAGTCACAATGACTTTATGACCCTTATCTCTTATTAATTCAACTAACGAACTAGCGAAACTCGAATCATCGTCAATCACTAAGAATATTAAATCCTTTGGTTCAATATTATGTCTGTCATCTGAAACAAACCAATTCTTATCCTCTATAGGAGAATAATCACTTTCTCTAGATTTTAAAGATGCTTTTGATTTTGATTTTGATGCTTTTCTCATTTTTGTTTTCTCGTTCGAGGTTGGTAATACTAGTGTAAATACACTACCTTTTAATGGCTCACTCTCAACAATCAATCGTCCCCCAAGTAATCTTGAGTAATGGTTTGAAATTGATAGACCTAATCCGGTCCCACCAAATTTTCTACTTATAGTTCCGTCCCCTTGTTGAAACGCACCAAAGATGCTTTCTAGATTCCCGGGTAGTATTCCAATTCCTGTATCAGTAACTTTCAGGAATAAATCTTTATTTTTCAAGAAGATATCAAGAGTTACAGAACCTTTTTTTGTGAATTTAAAGGCGTTAGATAAAAGATTTGTGATTATTTGTTTTACTTTCTTTTCATCAGTTTCAATATTCTCAATTACTTCATCATAATTAACTATAAAGTCAAGTTTTGACTTAGTTGCTATCGGTTCAAAAATCTTTTTAATACTTTCAATTGTTGATTTTATATTCCAAGATGTAATAACTATATCTTCTTTTCCTGACTCCACTTTCGATAAATCTAAGATTCCGTTAATTAAATTTAGGAGATCTTTTCCTGAAGAGTTTATTGTTTTTGCGAATTCCCTATTTTTATCTGAGATTTTCTTGTTTTCCGATAATAATTCCGACAATATTAGTATACTGTTTAATGGTGTTCTAAGCTCATGTGACATATTTGCTAAGAATTCACTCTTATATCTACTTGCTTGTGCTATTTCTATATTTGACATCTCTAGTTTTGTTTGAGCAATTTGGAGATTCTTATTGAATTCATTTATTTGAATAATATTTGTTTCAAGTTCCTCATTAACTACCCTCAACTCTTCTTGTTGAGATTCTAACTCTTCATTAGACACTCTTAGCTCTTCTTGTTGTGTTTCTAGTTCTTCATTAGACACTCTTAATTCCTCTTGTTGTTCTTCAAGTAATTTAGTTAGTTTTTGTGTTTCATCTAATAGTTCTTTAGTTTTATCATTAGCCATCACTTTTTCCAAAGCCGATGCAATTGAAAACGAAATTGTTTCTAAATATTCTAAATCATTTGTACTATAATCACTTAATTTACCTATTTCAATAATTCCAACAACTGTCTTATTAACTACACAAGGAATAATAGCTATATTTTTAGGCATAACTATTCCTACTCCAAAGTCAATAGATAATTCTGCAATATCGATATCATTGTAAACCTTAATTTCTCTTTCAATTGCTGTTTGCCCGATTAGCCCCTCATTGTATGCATATTCTAATTTTGTTGTTTTGCTTAATCCGTATCGTCCATGAAGTAAAAAGTTTCCTTTGTCTTGTAGTGATTTGTTTATATAAAGCGCTCCAATTTCAGCTTCAACTTTACTAGTGATTTCCAATAGGAGACTATCTGATAATTCATCTAAAGAGTTGCTTTTTTGAATTACATTTCTCAAATCAATTTGCGCGTTTTGAATTAGATTTATATTATTTTTAGAAATACTATCTTCCTGCATTTTGTGAAGATTTGTTTGATATTTATCAACTAAAATCTCTATTTCAACTAATTCTTTTGATTCAACCTCAATTTCAAAATTTTCTAGATTATTCGGATCAAATTCTCCTATTACACTTGTTAATGTGTGTAAAGGAGTCAAGATAGAGTTTAGTACAAGATACATTACTATGTACATTGTAATTACTGCAATAACTCCAAGAAATATCATCGTATTAGAAATCCTATTCGCTTCATTAACTAAGAGTGCACTATCTACATCACTAAGCATATACCAATGCTCTCCAGTTTCACCGAGAGCAATTTGAAGCCCTACTTCAAAATTGCCAGATGGCATTGTCCCTTCAATAATACCCAAAGTATCAATCATTTCGAATCCACTTTCACAGTTAGGATGATATCCTGATATATGTTCCATTACATCATTTGAGTCATCTGAATTAACAATGATTACTCCTAGACTTGTGACGATGAAATCTCTTCTTTCAAATGTTGGATTAAAATTTTGTGCAATATAATCATAAAGGTAAGACACCTCAAAATCAATTCCAACCACTCCAATAAATTCATGTAATTCGTTAAACACGGGAATTGAAACAGTAGAAATAATTGTATCAGTTCCTTGAATTTCATAATGATATGGTTCAGTAAACAATGATTCTCCTAATGCTTTTGTCAAAACATACATGTCAAGCGTTTCAAACCCAACTACTGGCTCAATATTAATAGTACCGTAATTAAAAGACATATATGGAATAAATTGACCTGTAGCAGAGTATTTGTCGTCTCCAATAAATGAGTCATCATCATTATCAAAAGCGTTTGGTTCAAAAACGATGTTCACACCAGCTATGTTATCGTGATCAATGAGAAAGGTTTCTGTAATAGAAAGTACAACATCACGTTTATTTACAATATCGTCTGAATTTCGTATCTCTTCAATTATTGAAACGAGTAAATAAGTTGATTCATACAAAAGTGATAATTCTTTCTCAACATAAACTTTTTCCCTTTTCACTTCAAGTTCAACTATTCTTGTACTTTGTTCATAGGCATTATTATATATATTCGTGTAAGAGTAAAGCACTATAATGCTTATTATTAGAACCAATAATAATGATAGCCATAATAGGATTCTTGATTTAATTGATTTTGTTATTCTAAACATAATAATACCTCCAAAATGATTTTTAAAAAATAGAATTTTAACGTGAAAAAAAGACAAATCATTAATAATTCAAGCATAATCCTACAATAAAAGAGTTCATATCCCAATATTTTAGGTTTTTATACTGTTCTCCTCTATGAAAATTATATCATATCAGTTGTATAGAGGCAAATTAGCTTTATAGTCAATCAAAAAATCTATCTTCGTCCAGTTTGATTTATATCTAATTTATATCCTTCTGACATGTTTTTTTAGAATAACTTTGTATTTGTCTTGCATAGATAAACTTGTATCTAGTAGAAATCCTCTTTCATCTAAATACTTATTCAAACTACTGTAGTAGAATGATTTGTTGCTACTCTCTACAATAAAAGTATAAAGAAAAGGTATAGCCATTAAGTCTCTCGGACGAAGTGGAGATGGATTCCCAACTGGACTTAAATGGTAAGCTCGATGAGATTTGAACTCACATATCACTAAAACACTGCCTACA
>JAOZSP010000073.1:7242-7467 GCA_029939615.1 Candidatus Izemoplasma sp.
ACACGCCTTGTAATCAATAATCTCTTCATTACTTTAACTACCTTTTTTTCTTCAAATCCAATCCATAACCCCCAATTTCCTATTCGATACCTATGTAATCACCTAACTTCCTTTCATCTAAGTACTTTTAGTTTAAATTCTAATGGTACTTCTTTAAATTTTTGTCCCTTTCTGCGAAAATAAAAACACCTAATACTTAATTATAGTATATAGGTGCTCTTCTTA
>JAOZSP010000074.1 GCA_029939615.1 Candidatus Izemoplasma sp.
GAAAGAGGCTAATATTGTACATTACTCAATAGCTAAAAAAGAGGTATTTAAGATTAAGTTTTCTTTAATAACTGAAATCTCAAAAGAATTTGTTAGAAAACTATTTAAAAAGGCATTACCTGTAACTTTGAACGAAATGATATGGGGACTTGGAATGAGTATGTATGTAATTGCATTTGGTTTTATTTCTGTTAGTGCTATATCTAGTATACATATCGCTAATCAGATAATGGGCTTATTTTGGGTTGTTAATGCAGGTATATCAAATGCATGTGCTATAATGATTGGTAATAAACTAGGTGAAGGGAAAATAGAAGTAGCCAAGAATTGGGGAAAACGATTTATTAAGTTATCATTTATCTTTGGGCTTATTTTAGGAGTTATTCTATTTCTAAGTAGTGCGTATATTCCAAATTTATTTGCCAATATATCACCAGAAATCAAGGAAAATGTTCATTTAATATTAATCGTCTTTAGTTTTTATGTTCCAATTAAGTTTGTAAATGTTATTCATATTATTGGTACTTTACGTGCAGGTGGAGATACACTATTCTCATTTTTAGTTGAAATGCTTGCTTTATGGGGAATCGGTGTTCCTTTGGCGTTTATTTTAACTATTTATACTAGTTTACCTCTATATGTTATTATCGGAATAATTAATATTGAAGAAATTGTTAAGTTTGTCTTTGTGAATAAAAGATTCTTTACGTATAAATGGGCTAAAAACTTAGTAGATACGTAAAAACGACTCATTAATTGAGTCGTTTTTTTTTATATGATTGTTTCGAAATTATCGTTTGCATCACTTAATGCATTTTTAAGGACGCGTTTATTTTTTCTAATAATCTCCTTTTTCTCAGCAGTAAGACCTCGTGAAGCGTAACGGATATATTTTTTATATGGCTTGAATGTTAGTTTAATCCAGTTATTAGTTTCCTTAATAATTTTTTTATGTTCAATAAGTCTTTCTGTTCTAAAATCTGATACTTCTTTAATTCTTGTTTTACTAAATGTAATTTCATTTTGATTTAAGACTTTGTAATCAGCTGCGATTTTTTCTTCATCTCTATATAACGGAGCACTAAATAAAGCTTCTCTTTCTTTAGTTAATGTCTCTTTATATGTTTTTCTTTTTTTTGCAACTGCTTTCTTAATGTCTTCTATTATATTTTCCTTTTCTTTATTAAGCTTTGCAACCTCATCGTTGTGATTACTATATTTCTGTTTTTTGACTTGCTTTTGCTCATTACAAAATATTTCTGTTTCTTCATCTTTTGTTAATTCAATAAGATTATCTTGGGTTTCTTTTATAATTCTTTTTGGATTTTCAATTCGATCATTATATAGTTCATCAGCTTCTTTAATTGCTTGTTGTAATCGTTGATCAGCACTACTAACAGCACTACTATTTAAAAGTGGCATAATTCCTACAGTGTCTTCACTGTGATCACTTGCTTCAATTTGATCATACTTTGTTTTCGTTTGTTCAAATAAAGCTTCAAAAGCAGTGGAAGTCTGTTCTTTGAGAGCTAGTGCTTCGTTGATTGCTTGTTCAGCTCGATTATTTATCTCTGAGATTACTTTTTCGTAACGAGCTATTTCTTTATCCTGATTTTCTTCTTCTTCAACGGCGTCAATAAGTTTTTGGTATTGATTACTTAAATCGTTTATTTGGTTTTGAATTTCACGGTTTTCCTTTTTATCAGTGAAAAGAAGAAGTTTAAATCTTAAGTCTTCTAATTTATCTTCTAATTCTTTTCTAATTTTTGATTTATTATATTCATATTTTTGACGGTAATAATCAATTTTCTTATGAGCATAAGTCAATTCTTGGTCTTTTGTTAAAGCAACACTCTCAACACGAATATCATATTCACTCTCAGCACATCTAATTTGTTGAGTAGCAAATAGTAGTTGATTTTCTAGAGTTGTCTTAACAAATGCATCATTAACTTGAACACCTAAGTTGATTCTTTCAATTTGCTCTTCAGCTAAACTTCGTTCGTTCTCGTAAAGTGATTTGACTTTTACAAGTTGTAAATCGTGTTCTTTCTGGGCAATTCTAATTAAAGATTCTTGGTAGATAACCTCATTATTCGCATCTTCTTTAACTTTTTCAATTCTTATTAGTGATTCATTGCGTTTTCTTAGAATTAATTTATCAATATCGTTTATTTCTTTTTCTAGTTGTAAATCAAGAACTGTTTTGTTGATATTGTATTGTTGTTCGATTTTAATTAACTCATGATTATCACTGTTCTCTTGAAGAAATAAGATTCTTTTATGTTCAACGACTTTAAGTGCTTGTAACAAATCTTTAAAACTACTTACAAGGTCGTTATCAGTAATCTCATTCTCTTTCATTATCTGTAATTCAGCTTTACGTAATTGTAATTTTAAACCGTAAAGTAATCTTGTTACTCTCTCTTTTTCATTTAGAAAATCGCTCATAGTTTGCATTATTTTCTTGTTAGTAGCTATATTAGTAATCATGCTGTTATAATCAGATTTAATTTTATATAATATTTTCGCTTCTTCAAATTTTATTGCTTCAAGTTTTAATCCTAATTCTTGTTTATTGATATCTAAAACAAGTTTTCGGTTTAAATTTTTTAGTTGGGTAATTGCTTTATCGCGTGCTTTCTTTGTTTCATCTGTAAATAATTTATCTGTTTTATCGCTTACTTTAGATATTTTAGATTTTTCAAGTTTATCAAACTGTTTTAATAAACTTTGAACTTTAGAGTAGTTTTCCTTTTTCTCAGCATCTATTATTAATAATCTAATATTTTTCAGTTCTTGATCTTGTTTTTCGATAAGTTGTTTCTCTTTGTTTAATGCGATTGCATTTTTAGTCTCATGTTTCTCACGAATTAAATTTTCAAATTTTTGATAATTTGAAATGATTTCATTTTTTTTGATTTCATATTTTTCTTGAATAGTTATTATTCTTGCGTTAAGAGTTTCTATTGTTAATTTATTGTCTTCAATTATTTTCTCACCAATAAAAATATCATCATCAACTGCAGTAAAAGAAGAAGAACTCTTTAGTTGTAATAGTCTTGAATGGTTTAGATTTTCCTTAATAAATTCATTGAAGTGTCTTTCGGTATCAAAGATTTGTGCTTTTAAGTTACTTAAAGCATTAAGTTTTTCTTGAATAAATTCACGTTTTTGATCATACAGATGCCCCATTAGTGAAATAATATCATTAGTAACTTCTAATTGTTTATCAAACAATAAATTATTTCCGTCGTGCAATATTTTTTTATAGCTTTTTTCTACTTGGCTAGTGTACTTAATTGATTTAACTAGCTGGGAGTAGATAATATTTAAACTTTCAAGTTTTTGAGGAGTATTTTCATTTTCAAAAAAACGAATTTCTTGACGTGCAGTGAAAATCTTGTTTTCTGCATCTATCATTTCGTTAAGCTGTTGTAAAACGGTTTCTCTATCAACTAAATCGATAGATCTATTTAATTCGCTAATTTCAGTATCTAATTCATGAAGTTTTCTTTTTGTATCGGTTATTCGCTGGTTGTTTTTCTTTTTAACTTCTAAGTTAGCTGCTAGTACTTGATCAACTAAACTTTTAAGCATTTCGGCTTCTTTTGCGATATCATTTTCAATTATCAATGAGATATCATGATTTGCTTTCGTAATAACCTTTGGTAATGAGGATTTAAATAGTTTTGCCATAACTTACTCCTCCCTTCTAGAAATAACTTTGTTTAAGTTAAGTAATTCCTTTAATGTTTTTGCATGTTTATTCTTATTTAATTCAAATAAGGCATTATTAAAAGCAATGTTATTAGAATTTAAAACATTATTAGAACGGTCTTTTTCACTAAGGTATTCTGTTTCTATTACACGGTATTTTTCAATATAGTTTTGTAAGTTGTTACTTAAACGATCATATCCTTCTTGAAAGGCTGCGAAAAGTGTTGTTTCTGCTGAAAGAATAATTTTATTATTGCTTTCAGTTAGAATGTTTAGGTGTTCTTCTTTTTCTTTTATTTCATGATCAATAGCTTTTTGTGCGTCCCCTATTGATTCTTCTAAACGTGGTCTTACTGTAAATATGTTTTTCTCAAATTGCTTGGTTAATTTTAGCAAATCCTTACTAAAAGTTTTTAATTTTTGATCTTTTTCTTTTGTCGTTTTTGTAATTTTATTGTTATATTGCTTAACGTTATTTAAATGTAGATTTTTTGCTTTTATTAAAGAATCATTATATCTTGAAGTAGCACTTTCTACAGCAATGTTATATATACGATCTTCATAATCAAATATTTTTTTAGCTTCTAAATCTTTATCTTTAAGTTTATTAAGTGCTTGGTTAAATATATCTAATAACTGTTTTAACTCTTGATCTATTTCTTCGTTACGAATAGCGATATTTTTTTCTTCTGTTTCTTCAATTGTTTGTTTTTGTTGTTGTTTTAATTGCACTAATTCCGTTTTTTCTTCTTTAATCTCACTAATTTTACTTAATGCTTCATTTTTACGGTGATTAATTTCACTCCGTAGTTCATTGATGTCTTTATCATATTTAGAGATAAACTCATTTCTTAACTCTTCTTTATTCTTAATAAAATCGTTTTTCTCTTTATCAATTGGACTTAGTAACTCTTGTTTTTCTTTTTCTACTAATGCAAAAGCTTTTTCCGCATTAATATTAGCATGATTGATTAGTTCTATTTCATTTTTAGTTAATGGGGAATATAAAACTGTTATTTCCTTTTTAATGTTAATTTGTAAATCTTTTAGATGATTAAATATTTTATTGTAAGCTTTTTCAGTTGATAGAACTAATTCATCAACTGATTCAGGGTTTCCTTTTTGAAGTTGTTTTAATTCTTTTACAATATAATTTTTTATTAGTACTTTGTGATCTGTTTCACTTTTGCTAATTGATATATTTTGTTTTTTAATTTCTTGTTCTAATTTTTGTAATTGTTTTTTTGATTTTTTAATGGATGATTGCTCAGAGGAAGAAGCTATTTTGTTAAGTAACGCTCTTTTTTCAATATCGTTCATAAATTTTACAGCTTCGATTAAAACAGCGTAAGTTTTATTTATGTATTTTGTTGATTTATCAAAAATAATTTCATTTTTGATTATTATTTCTCTAATTTGTTCTAGCGTTAATTTATTGTCTTTGTAACTATCTATAGAATCATTAATAAAATCAACAAAAATACCGTTATTAATGTCTAATTTACTTAATCTTTCATCAATAATAGTTTCTGTTTTTAACATATTTTGTGACGGTTCTTTTAGTTCTCTTTCCAATGCTTGACTAATTAGACCGTTTTTTTCTTCGGCTTTGTTTGTTATTTCTTCTTTTAGGCTTTCAAACTCATCGTTTCTTAGATTTATTTCGATATCTAAATTTGCTGAATAAGAATCTTTTTCGTATTTAGCTTTACTTAGGTTTTCTTCAAGTTTAAGTAGGTCTTCTTCAAGACTTTTATTTACAACTTGCATTTTATAGTTTGCTTCCTTTATATGGTTTTTAATATCGTATTCTATTTCTTTTGCGATTAAGGCATTATGTTTTCTAATATTGATTTGCGCTAATTCCTTGGTATGAACTGATATATCTATTTCGGTATCGTATTTATTTTTTAGCAAATTACGTTCTAGTTTTGTATTGTTTAGTCGTAAGTTGTAGATTTCTAGTGCTTTTGAATGTTTAAGTTTAGCTTTTTCAAGTGCTTTATCGAATACTTCTTTGTTTTTAATATCAACAACTTCTTTATTAGTCTCACTTAACCGTTCTTTTGTTTTTAAATTCTCAATAGTTTTTTCGGTATTAAGATCATTATTTACAATTTTTGTTTCATAATCTTGTTTGGAGTATTTAATCTTATATCTTTCAGTGACTTCACTAATCTCAATATTTTCACGTAAACGACTTACTTCTATTTCTTTTAGAGGTTCTGCAGTATCTAGGAACTTATTGATTTCATCGATTTCATGATTATTATCAGCAATCTTCTCTAGATAGGCTTGAGCTAACATTATTGTGCTTTCTTTTAAGTCTGAGAAAATCTTTGTATAGTTTTTAATAAAGTCAGATTTAAGTTGTTCATGCTTTATTAAGTAATCATTATTTGATAATTCAAAATTATTAAGTTCAATCTTTAAATTCAAGTTCAATTCTTTAAAATAATCACCAGTTTCTTTTAACTCATTTTCATCATTAATTAAGAAAATATGTAACTTATCTAAGTTTAGTAGCTCATAACGAAGTGATTCTTCAAGAAATAGTTTTTCTTTTTCTAAAATAAGTAACTTCTCGTTTAAGATATTCTCTTCGTATTTAATAGTAGTAGTGGCTCTTAAGTTAAATAAATTGATTTTCATCAATATGTTTTTTTCTGCTTTCTTGTTGTTTTCTTCTTTAATTTCCTCTAATTGGGCTTCCAACTTTTTGATATTTATTTCAAGATCAAGTTCGATTAATTGACGACGTTCTTCAAAGTCATTACGTAGTTGAGTTAGTTCTTCATTAACATTAATAATGTTTGGTTCAATATGACTCTCGTATTCATTTTTAATTGCTTCAATATATCGATCTAATTCAGTAATTTTTAAATTTGAGTTTTTTCTAATTGTAGTAGCTAAGTTTGATAAATTACGATTTGTTTCTACCAAGTTTGTGTTTACTTCGTTATCACTATTTTCTTTTTTTACTAAATAATCGCTTAATTCTTTCTCTAAATCTTCTAAAACGGATTTATTAAACAATTCTAAATCAGCAATGTTTTGATTTAGTATATCTTGATGTTTCTTGATTTCTAAAACATGATATTGTTTATTGTTCTCGAAGTTGTTATTGTATATATCTAATTTCTCAACATATGATTCGATATTTGTTTTATACTTTATTTTGATATCGTCTTTATTAGCTATTTCTTCTAGTTTTAATGCGTCCGTTACTTTATCTATTTTTGCCAATTCTACATTAGCAAGTTCTGTTTTTTCCTGAACAAATTCGTCAAATTCTTTTTTTATTCGCATTTCTTTTCTTTTGATTTTTTTTACTTTGTTTTCAACGGCTTTTTCAATTTTTTGATTTTTGATAACAGCTTTATCACTAAGTTCACTTAATTTCTCTTTCGATTTTTTTTCCTTTTTTAAAAAATCCTTGTGAGCTCTCAAAGATTTAGATTCGTGACTTTTGTTAAGTCTAGTTACTTTTTTAATGATTGGTGCAATTTTTTTGTTATAAACAAGTTCAATATCAAAAGAAGCTATATCATAACTTTTTAATTCGGTTTTGCTCATTTGCTGCACCTCCCGGAATATCTACTAGTATAGCCGTTACCCTTGATTTATTGTAACATATCTATAAATATTATACACTAAGATAAGGATTATATGTA
>JAOZSP010000075.1:0-3822 GCA_029939615.1 Candidatus Izemoplasma sp.
ACCCTCTAATCAATTATTGAGTTTAGTCCATAAATACATAGTAATAACTCAAAATACGATAATACCCAAAACTCGCCTACCATATTTAGGGTCATAATAAGAAGTAGTTTAATGCTTTATTAATTATAGTCATTGTATAAAAATGAATATGTTAACTAGTTGAAAGAAGCTAAGAAATCACTGATTTTTATAGCATTCTATAGTATATACCCTTCTATTCAACTCGAGAGAGGTGAATTTTATATTTTGTTTTAACTTCCCATAATATATATTATGTTAACTAGTCTTAATCGCTGAACAAAAGGATTGAGCCGTAACGCGTGCATAATGTGGAAAAGTTTTTCATTACCTCTCTTCACCTCTCTTGGGTATTTTTTAAAATCAATTTAAATGCATGTTACAAACTTCATTTGCATTTACCAACAATTCATCTATTTCCAAAATAAAAAAAATGACGTATTTTTGTATGTCATTTTTCGGTCATTTTTTTGAGTGTTTTTCATCTTTAAGTAAATTGGATTATGTATACTCCCATACTTTTATACTTCATTTGCATTCACACTCTTCTTTTTGCATTTTTTCATATCATATCATAACTTCATATGTTATGATATGTGTGAGGTGATATAATGAAGAAAGTTGCTTTAGTTTTTACCGGTGGAACAATCGGTATGAAAGTCGACAAAGATTTGCATGGTGCAATACCATCTCTTAGTCCAAATGATATCGTTCAAGCTTTAAGTGGCATTGATGAATTTGATAATTTGATTGTTTATGAATTTTCACGAAAACCTTCTCCATCGATCACTACTCTTGATATGAAAAATTTGGCAAATAAGGTTTTAGAGTTTTTAGTTCAAGACGAAGTTGCTGGTGTAGTTGTTGTTCATGGAACTGATGTTTTAGAAGAAACTGCATTTTACTTAAACTGTGTTGTAAAATCTACAAAACCGATTGTTTTAACAGGATCAATGAAAAACGCTAGTGAATTAGGTTACGATGGTTTAACTAATTTAGTGTCAAGTATTAAAGTATGTTTAGCACCAGGTAGTATTGGAAAAGGTACTTTAGTTGTTATGAATGATACTATCAACAGCGCTATTGAAGTAACTAAGACCCATACGATGAGTTTAGATACGTTTAAATCAATTGAATTTGGACCTTTAGGTATTGTTGACCATGGTGAAGTAATCTTTTATAGAAGTATTACTCATCATAAGAAATTTAAACTAGGTAATAATATTAATAGTTCAACATATTTAATAAAATCATACGCTGGTATGACTGGTGATTATCTAGATTTCTTAATTGAACGACAAGCAACAGGTATTGTAATCGAATCTTTAGGACGTGGAAATTTACCTCCAACGATGCTTGATGCTATTGATAGAGCTATAAATGTTGGTATTTTTATTGTTATTGTTTCTAGATGCTACGTTGGTCGCGTTCTTGACACATATGCTTATTTAGGTGGTGGCAAAGACTTAACTAATAGAGGATGTATCTTAGGTGGAAGCCTTAACGGCCAAAAAGCTCGTATTCTTCTTATGTTAGCTACTAGTAATGGCTTTGATCACGATGATATTGTAGGGCTTTTTAAATTATAGAAAAAAATCTAACCGATTTGGTTAGATTTTTATTTTGTCTATTTTTTTTCAATCTTCTTTTGGTTTCTTTTATTATAAAAGTAAAATGGAATATACCAGATAAACATTATTGCTAGTGACATAAGGATTACTCCGGTTATATAAAATAGATATCCGTTTCCTTCGAACATTGAAAATGGTGTTTCGTCTGCATTAAGCATGTACATTAGATTAGAACCAGTTGCATGACTTGTAATTAGTAAAATTATTACGATTAGCGTTAGTGTTATACAGCTTCTTATAAAGGATTTAAATGTTGGATACCATTTATAAACAAATATCATATATGCGAATAGGAAAAAGAAAAAACTATGTCCAATCATATATTGATAAAACCTAAATCTATCTACACTATACAAAATATCAGGGAATAAAATACTAGCAATTGCCCCCCATGTCCAGAAGTACCCAATTTCAAATAAACTAAACTTCTTAAAGTACATAGCGAATATTGCAACATATAGCGTAAAAGCACAAAGTCCAATTGGTAAACTATCTTCCATCGTCCATATCCCATTACCAATTTGCCAGAAATAATGAGCAAATTCCCATATTAGTGCAAATATCGCTAATCCCATAGCTAGTTTTCTTTCGAATTTTAAATTTCTAATTTTCTCTCTATAAAAATAAATTAAGAAAACACCCAAAATAACAATACAAATTACTATAATATGTAAGAATCCAAGAGAAACAAACTCAATTCCTACAGTATCCGAAAAGAATCCACTCATAATCCAATTCTCCTTTTTATCATTATTCTATTTTAACATTTGTTGTAATGCATCCTTTAACAATTGATTAGTTGGTTTACTATTATCTAAACCTTTTACTGCTTTTTTAATTTCTTTAGCTTTATAACCTAGAGATTTTAATGCTTCTTCAACTTCACTAATATTATTGTTTAGGATAATACGCTCTGCTTCAAAGTTTAATTTACCTTTTAGATCTAAAATTATTTGTTGGCTAGCTTTTGGTCCGATTCCTGGAAACTTGCTTAAGAATTTAACATTTCCTATTTCGATTGCGCTAATAACATCATCAACATTCCCAGTAGCTAAAATAGCAATTGCACTTTTAGGTCCAATTCCTTTTACACTTAAAAGTTTAATAAATAGTTTTTTAGCATCTTGAAATTTAAATCCGTATAATCTAATCATGTCTTCTCTAACATAATGATAAATAAATACTTTTTCATTTTCATCTAGTTTGAAGTCATATGGATTAGGTGTTAGAACTTCATATCCAATATTATTAACCTCAACAACGATATTATTTGGATTAATTTCTGTGATTAATCCATTTAAGTAACTATACATAGTATCACGCTCCAACATTATTATAACATAAACGAAAACTTTGTTAATATATTTTATGGTTCGTTCAACGAACTATAAAATATATTAAAAATAAAAACAGCCGTTAAGCTGTTTAAATTAATGTTGTTATTAAAGCACCTAACGCTAAAGATAAGAAATTAGCTATAGCAGTGTAGATAACAATTCTTGTACGAGTATGCTCTTTAACAATTAGTAAATAGATTACTATTTCTACAACTAAAACAATGAACTCTAAGAATATTATTGCAAGTATAAACATAAAAGGTCCACCCGTTAGGTAAGCACTAATTGTAAGAATACTTAATCCTAGTTGTGTTATTATATTTGTTATTCCTACTTTTACAAATGAATCTTTCTTGCGATATTTGAATAGATACAATAACCCTAATTCAACAGTTAATGTAACTATTATGCGAATTAATGTATTTATAACAGTAATATAATTATTTGATCCTACAAAAGCATCACCAATAATATCTCCTGATAATTCACCAACTTGTGCACTTGAAGTAGTAAGATTAACTCCTGTTAAATCCCATGTTACATTTGATTCAAAACGATTAGTTTCAATGTAATCTGATATAATAATCGCGTCATTACCCATCATCACAAGTACTATTTTAAATTTTCTTGGTGCAATATATCTCATACTAAATATTTCACTTCTATCTTCTTTTCCTAAATAATCAATTGAACTAGGAACATCATAAATTGAATAGCTTATAAACCCAGAAGGATCTTGATATCCAATTAATTCTTCCGAAAAATCATCTTGATAGTAATTCCATGGTTCCTCTTGAGTATGATTATCAAGATCCCCTGGATAATAAGTTAACAAG
>JAOZSP010000075.1:3832-7351 GCA_029939615.1 Candidatus Izemoplasma sp.
GTGTTACTACAAGAGCAGGTTGAGATCCCATCTCCGCTGAAACAGATGTTGTATTAGATATAAAAAATAGAAAAATAATGATTATTAGTAGTAGTAGTTTTTTCTTCATCAACTTTCCCCTTTACAAATATAATATATTCTTATTATAGTATATGCTTGTGACAAATATAAGACAAACATAGATTATTAAACTAAAAAAGGTGACAAAAGTCACCTTTTTAATATTATCCTTTATACATTGTTAGTAATCTGTCTAACGATTCGTGTAGTTTATCTTTAGAAATTCTAGTTTCATTACCAAAGAATGTATCACTTCTTAAGGAGAATCTCATTGGAATACCAATTACATGTTGTAATATGATAAATCCAACTTCAATTGGTTTTTCACATGTAACTGAACCATCTGTTATACCTTCTATATTAAGGTCTTTGTATTTATTTATATTTGTTACTTTATTGATTTTGTTAAATATCTCTTCTTCATATGTTGTTTTTTGTGGGTATTCTTGATAATAATTTATTAAGAATCTCATTATATGAAGATTTTCAAAGTAGCTATTTAGTAATGTATGGAATAGTATGGATAGTTTTTGATAACCGTTATCGTTTATTTGATAATCTAATTTAAATGTATACAGTTTTGATAAGTAATCATATAGAACTTCGTTTACTATATTGTCTTTTGTTTGAAAATGATCATAAACTGTTATTCTTGTTATTCCTGCCATTTCTGCTATTTCCATTATTTTGGTATTGGTTATTCCTTTTTTCTCAAATAATGTTTTACTTGCTTCAATTATTTTTAATCGTGTTTTTAGTCTTGTTGGACTTGTTACTTTGTTCATTATTTGTTTTCAGTTAACCAATAAATTGCAGCGTTAGCGTAAACAGCAGCTCCTACTGGTAATGCTTTTTCATCAAACATTACTTTTGGATGATGTTGTCCGTATGATTTACCATCAGCATGAGGTAAGTTTGCGGCTAGTCCTAACATTGTTGAAGGAACTAGTTCACTAATGAATGCGAAGTCTTCACTACCTCCCATTCTTCCACCACCACCTTCAGGAATTAATGATGCATCAATTACTGCTTGTGGACCTAATAGTCCTTGTGTTGCTTTTACGATAGTAGCTCGAACATCTTTATTATTTATTAAGCTAGGGCATCCTCTATAAAGTTTAACATCTACACTGCAGCGATATGTTTTTCCAATACCTTCTGCAATTTCTGTTAACCTTGTTTTTGCGAATTCTCTTACTTCTTTATCAAAGGTACGAATTGTTCCTTGCATAAATGCAGTATCAGGAATTATATTTCCAGCTGTTCCACCTTGTAATACGCATGGTGTTATTACTAAGAATTTGTCAGCCCCAACTTCTCTTGAGTTAATTTCACTTAAACCTAAGTGAATTTTACTCATTACGATCAAAGGATCAACACTTTGATGTGGCATTGCTCCATGTCCACCTTTTCCTTGAATTGTAATATCGAACCAATCACTTGATGCACTTGCTGGACCTTCTACCATGTAAAAGATTAAACCTGTTGGTGCAGGAATACCTGCAAAAACATGAATCATCATTGCAGCGTCTACTTTAGGATTTTCTAATAATCCTTCGTTTATCATTGCTTTTGCACCAATCAGTGTTTCTTCAGCTTCTTGAAACATTAATTTTACAGTTCCTTGAATTTTATCTTTGTTTTCTACAAGTAGTTTCGCAGCACCAAGTAACATTGATGTATGGAAATCATGTCCACATGCATGCATTACTGGATCTTCACATTTAAATTCTAAATCGGTAAGTTCTGTAAGTGGCAAGGCATCCATATCTCCTCGTAATAAAAATGTTTTACCAGGTAAATCTCCTTTTATGTTTACAACTAAACTTGATTTAGATAATTCTAATACTTCTAGTCCCAATTTTTCTAATTCTTTTTTAACGTATGCTTTTGTTTTTGGTAATTCATCGGATACTTCAGCGTTTTGATGGAAATAACGACGATGTTTAATTAGTTCTGGTGCTAACATCATTGCACTTTCTATTAAACTCATTTACTCACTCTCCTTTTTTACTTTCTCAACAATTGTGATTTGTCCTTTTTTAAATAGAATGTATGCACATAATATAGTAAATGGAATCATCACGATTAATAAGATTCCTGAATAGTCACTTGTATTCATTACAAATAAGTTTATGATAAATAATACTACAAATGGTAAAACCCCAGCTTTAACTTTTCCTTTAACTTGAAAGTCACCTGTTGGTTTTAATAATCCTATAACTAATGCTCCGAATAATGCAGGTATAACATAAGCAGACGCAATCATTACTGAGTCACTTGTCATTAGTGGTTCTAAAGGTACTAACAATAAAACACCTAGAGCGATCATAACGATTGTTACCATTGCGCTTATACCAACTGCTAAAGTAGTAATAACATCAGATTCCTCACTACCTTTTGTTGTATCCATTAATTCTTGAGCGTTTGTTGCGATTGGTACTTTTAAGTTCATGATGTTTCCCGTTATAAATGAAACATATGATGCACTACCAAGTAACGGTGAATAAATAAATACTTCACTAATCCCGATTGGGATAAATAATACAAGTAATCCACTAGCAGCTTTAAAGAAGTCTCCAAGTGAAGGAATTGCATTATGATAAATACCGAAGATAGTTGGCACTGCGAACAATAGTATTAATGTGATTAATACTCCTATACGTCCAATACGATTTATTTCTCTTATATACTGTTCTCTCGTTCTCATCATTCCACCCCTAACCTAACAAACTAGTCCAAAGAACACTTGAAGCCATTCCGCCAATAAGGGCGAAAGCTAATATAAAGTCCTTTAGCCATCCTAGTTTTTTATTTTTCATTACTAATAGTCCTAGTGAAATTGTTATTACCGAACTAGTGAAGAAAGTAAATACTCCAACTAACCCTTCAGTTAAAAAGGCTGGTAAAAATGTAGCTAATAGACCAATCATAAAACTTTCCAAAGCTACAAATCCAAATGCTTTTTTGTTTGATCCCATTTTCCCAACACCCGTTTGTATTTTTTCACCAAACAAAAATAACACTATCATTCCTGAAGTAATTCCTGCGGTCATTACAAACATAACAGTTACAAAAGATTCAATACTAGCATCAGCTAAATCGACTAAATCAATCCCCATACTTCCAACTGCCATATCAGCAGCCATAAGTTCGTATGTAACACTACCAATAACACTTAATCTTAACCAAGGCCAAGCATTACCTAAAACTGGAGCAAGTGCAAATAATCCAATTATTATCGCAAATGATGGTACAAGTGTTGCAATAACTGTTGATTTTATAACAGTCATTAATTTCTCTTTAGTATAGCCAATTTCTAAAGCTCTAACCCAAGCTTTTCTAGTGAAATATAAAGCTAATATAAAGACGAATACAATTACAACACCTACTAAACTGTAAAGTAAACCAGAGTTTACAACATCAAAGTAATTCATTTTTTCTCCTCTCTTAAATAAA
>JAOZSP010000007.1 GCA_029939615.1 Candidatus Izemoplasma sp.
CCTACTATCTTAAGAGGAAAACATAAACCAACATTTACACCACACGTTGACTGTGGAGATTACGTTATCGTAATCAATGCTAAAGAGATTGAGTTAACAGGTAACAAATGGGATCAAAAGAAATATTACAGACATTCACAATATCCAGGTGGATTAAGAGAAACAACTGCGAAAGTTATGAACAAAACTTTCCCAGAAAGAATTGTTGAATTCTCTATCAAAGGAATGCTTCCTAAAGGAAAATTAGGACGTCAAATGTACAAAAAATTATTCGTATACGCTGGTGCGGAGCATCCACATGCTGCTCAAAAACCAGAAGTATTAGAACTTAAAGGTTAAGGAGGAATTTATAAATGGCTAAAAAAGTAATGTACAGAGGTACAGGTCGAAGAAAAAGCTCAGTAGCTCGTGTTATGTTGACACCAGGTACAGGTAAATTCGTAATTAACGGAAGAACTTTTGATGTTTACATTCCTAGTGCGGCAACTCGTTTAGATGTTGAGCAACCATTAACTAAAACAGACAACCTAAGAACATTTGATATTATAGTAAATGTTTATGGTGGTGGAATCAGTGGACAAGCTGGTGCTATCCGTCACGGTATCACACGTGCTTTATTAGAAGTAAATAAAGATTACCGTCCTGTTTTAAAAGCAGCTGGATTAATAACTCGTGACCCACGTGTTAAAGAACGTAAAAAACCTGGACTTAGAAAAGCTCGTAGAGCGCCACAATTTAGTAAACGTTAAGAACTTACTAGACTTTAAAAACACAACAGTTAATGTTGTGTTTTTTATTGGATTATATGATATAATTTGTAAGAAGAATGGTGATTAGATGGAAAAAAGAATTAATAAATTTTTAAGTGAAATAGGATATTGTAGTAGAAGAGAAGCTGATAGGTTAATTGCTGCAAATAGAGTAACTATTAATGATGAAATCCCTGAACTAGGTACTAAAGTAAAAGATGGAGATATTGTTAAAGTTGACTCAAAAGAAGTAACACAAAAAAATAAATTAGTTTATTTAGCTTTAAACAAACCTAAAGGTATTACTTCAACTACTGATCCTGAAGATAAAACAAATATCGTTGATTTTATAAAATATCCGATACGGATTTTTCATATAGGAAGATTAGATAAAGACAGCGAAGGCTTGATTCTAATGACTAATGATGGTGATATTGTTAATAAGATTTTACGTAGTGGAAATGAACATGATAAAGAGTATATCGTTAAAGTTGATAAGAGAATAAATCCTTCGTTTCTAAGAAAAATGGGTAATGGAGTACCTGTATTAAATACTATTACTAAGAAATGTAAAGTCGAGATAATAGACGATTACTCATTTAAAATTATTTTAACAGAGGGTTTGAACCGTCAAATAAGAAGAATGTGCTCATATTTAGGATATCAAGTAACAAGATTACAACGAGTAAGAATAATGAATATTAGATTAGATACTAAAATTGGTAAATGGCGATATCTAACAAACGATGAAGTAAATGAACTAAAACAAATGGTAAAGGATTCAAGTAAAACTGAGGAAGCAAGTAATTAAATATTTGCTTCTTTTTTTTGTTTTAGGTTGTAAAAAGTTGTTGAAAAGTATAAAATAAGGTTGTAAAAAGTTGTAAACCAGGATAAAATAAGGTTGTAAAAAGTTGAGGTGAGTTGATGTTAAGGCGCAAAATAGAGCGAAAACTAAATGATTGGTATTTGCTTCCAAGGAAACCAGCATTATTAATTAGAGGTGCAAGGCAGGTTGGTAAGACGACATCTATTAGAAAGTTTGGTAAGGAAAAATATGAAAATTTTATTGAAATAAATTTTGAGCGAACACCAAGTCTTAAGAGTGTTTTCCATGGAGATTTAGATGCGGATACTATTATTGAAAAAATTAGTGTTTCAGGATTGGGAAGGCTTATATCTGGGAAAACATTGATTTTCTTAGATGAAATACAATCATGTCCGAACGCAAGAACCGCAATTAAATTTTTAGTTGAAGATGGTAGATTTGATATAGTGGAATCGGGGTCTTTATTAGGGATAAACTATGAAGAAGTTTCATCATTTCCTGTTGGTTATGAGTTAAAGACTGAAATGCATTCCTTAGATTTTGAGGAGTTTTTGTGGGCCAATGATATCCCAGATTCATTGATTGAGAAACTTAGGAGTTGTTTTGAATCTAAAACGCCCGTTGATCAATATATCCACGAATCAATAATGAGTATAATGAGAAGGTATATTATTGTAGGTGGTATGCCCGGTGTTGTTGTTAAGTATTTGGAAAGTAGAAATATTGCTGATACTATTTTGTATCAAAAAATGATTGTTGAGAGTTATAGAGATGACATTTCAAAATATGCAGGTAATCAAAAAGCAATAGTGAAAGCTATTTTTGATTCGATACCGATGCAATTATCAGGGAAAAATAAGAAATTTAAACTTTCATTTGTTGAAAAGGGAGGGTCATTTCGAAAATATGAGGAACCATTACAATGGCTATTTGATGCTGGCATTGCTAGTTTTTGTTATAATTTAAATGGATTTAATCTCCCATTAGAATTGAATGAAAAACGCAGGATATTTAAATTTTTTATGAGGGATACAGGATTATTATCATACATGTCTTTAGGAAATGTACAAAAAGCAATTTTATCAGATAACTTAAAAATTAATGAAGGAGCATTAACTGAAAATATGATCGCAGATTTATTGGTTAAGAACGGATATAATCTACACTATTACGATCAAAAAGGGCGAGTAGAGTTAGATTTTATTATGGTTAGAAATAATCAATTAACTATTGTTGAAGTGAAATCAGGTAACACTTATAAGAATCATCCTTCTTTGATAAATATAATTAACTTAAACAAAAATAAGATTGGTGAGTCATTTGTTCTTTGTAAAGGAAATATTGAGACTGTCAATGATATAACGTATTTGCCTCTTTATATGGCAATGTTTTTGTAGTTGTTATATAGATTTTTATTGTATTTTTATATCTGTTATTATATAATATTTTAGTCAAGGAGTTGATATAAATGAGTGTGCGAGTAAGATATGCACCAAGTCCGACAGGACATTTACATATAGGTAATGCAAGAGCTGCATTATTTAATTATTTATTTGCTAGAAAATATAATGGAAGTTTTATTGTTAGAATTGAAGATACTGATACTTCTCGTAATATTGAAGTTGGAGTAGAATCACAATTAAAATACTTGAAATGGTTAGGTATTGAATGGGATGAATCTATTGATAAAGATGGTGGATTTGGACCATATAGCCAACTTGAAAGATTAGATATATATAAGAAATATGCTGATTTATTAGTTGAAAAAGGAATAGCTTATAAATGCTATTGCACACCTAAAGAATTAGAAACAGAACGTGAAGCAATGATTGCATGTGGTGAAGATAAACTTCACTATTCAGGTAAGTGTTATGGAAGAAGTGAAGAAGATTTACCATATACTTTGAGATTTCATGTTCCCACTAACGAAGAATATGTTTTTAACGATATCGTTAAAGGTGAAGTGTCGTTTAAAAGTGAAGACATTGGTGACTGGGTAATGGTTAGAGAAAACGGGATACCAACTTATAATTTTGCATGTGTAATCGATGATTATTTAATGAAAATATCTCATGTTTTAAGAGGAGAAGACCATATTACTAATACACCTAAACAAATAATGATATATAGAGCACTAGGATGGGAAACTCCAATTTTTGGACATATGACATTAATTGTTAATGAAAACATGAAAAAGTTATCAAAAAGAGATTTTAGTATTATTCAATATATTGAACAATATCAAGAACTAGGATATTTACCTGATGCTTTATTTAACTTTATTTCATTATTAGGATGGAGTCCTAAAGGAGAAGAAGAAATCTTAAATCGTGAACAACTAATTGAAATGTTTGATAGTACAAGATTAAGTAAATCTCCTGCTAAATTTGATAAAGAAAAACTTGCGTATATAAATAATCGCTACATTAAAGAGTTAAGTGTTGAAGATACTGTAGAATTATGTATGCCACATTTAGTTGAAGAAGGTATAGTTCAAGGTAAAGACGACGAATGGATATATAGCTTAGTTTCAATATTTAAAGGTAGAATGAGTTACGGCGCAGAAATTATTGATCTATATGATGAATTCTTCGAACAAGAATTTGTTTTAAATCAAGAAATGATTGATTTTATAAGTCAAGAAGGCGTAAATGAGACATTGATTGCCTTTAGAGATTTACTACAAGAGTTAGTTACATTTAACGCTGTTGATATTAAACCATTAATAAAACAAGCAGGAAAAATTGCTGGAAGTAAAGGTAAGATGTTGTTTATGCCTTTACGTATTGCAACTACTGCTTCGATGCATGGACCTGATTTACCTCAAGTATTATCTTTGTTGGGTAAAGAAACAGTAATTGAAAGAATAAATGCAAATATTAAATAAGCCTATTTAAGGCTTATTTTTTTTGAATACAAATGGTATAATTAGATGAGTGGGGGAATGAAGATGAACAGAAGAAGAAATATTGGGATTATTGCTTTTTTAGTAACAAGTATATCCGTTACCATTTTATTAAGAGTGATTTCCTATTTTATGCTAGAAAATAATTCAGGGTTTTCAGCAGATACTATAGCTCTATATAATATTATTGCTATTGTAATTGGATTAATTGTACCTATTGTGTTTTATGGGTTTTTATGGGAATTTATAAGAGGCTATAAATCATTGGCATTTTTTGTAGCTGCAATTGCTTTTAGTTATGTTGTGAGAGTGGTTTTCCTAATTAGTATTGCTATTGATGACACTTATTATTTTGTTGTAATTAGCGGAGGTGTTGCAATTATTGCAGTTGTTTTATTGATTCTAATATCCCTTATTGTGCTTCTAGATAATCAATTAGAAAAAAATATAAGAATTCCAATTTTTATTATAGGTCTTACTCATGCCCTTTTTGGGATGGGTATTCTTTCAGGTTTAATTAATTCATTATTAGATATGATTGCTGACATGGATACTACTATAAGAGTATTTTCAATTATGAGTGTTTTTAATTTCATTATGTTCATTTTGGTTTTAGCATTGTCAGTTTATGTTTTGTATGTTGCGTTAAGTGTGGTAGAAAAAATTAACGAAGAAGTTTTAGGAGAAAGAAGCGAATACTTTGATTAAGTATTTTCTTTAGAGGTGAAATGATGAAGATATTAATTTGTAATAGTGAGCATTGTAAAAGCAATGGTTCAGAAGAAATACTTAAAGAACTAGAAAAATTACAAAGAGAAAGTGATTTTGAATTTCTCACTTCTTCTTGTATGGGTTTATGTAGTAATGGACCGAACGTTATGACATATCCTGATTTAAGGATTTATGGGAATGTTTCAGTAAATAGAATTAAGGATATTTTAAGTTCGGAGGCTTCTGATTTGCTTCATCCTAATGATAGAGTATATTCTAAGGAATTATGTAGTGAGATATCATTGGACCCAATGCATAGAAGATCAGTTAAGCTTTTTAGATATCATTTAGAGAAGTTTAATGATTTTTCTGTTGCTAATCTTAAAGTATTAATAAGTTCATTTAAAAGTAAATATGAGGTTACAGGGAATAGATTTATATATCCGATTAAATTAGCATTGTTAGGAACTATAAAAGGACCTGATCTTCCTGAAATAATCTATTTTTTAGGTAAAGAAGGAACTATAAAAGCGCTTGATAAATTCCTTAAAAAAGCATAATTAAGCCGTTATCAAAAAATACATTTGCATTTAGCAATAAATTATTATATAATTTGAGAGAAACATAGAAAGAAAAAAAGGAGATTTATTAATGACAGGTACAGTTAAATGGTTTAATTCAGAAAAAGGTTATGGGTTTGTTACTTCAGAAGAAGGACTTGATATTTTTGTTCATTTCACAGCAATTACAGGAGACGGATTCAAAAGTTTAGACGAAGGTCAAAAAGTTGAATTTGATGTAGTTGAGGGTGACAGAGGACCTCAAGCGGCTAACATAGTAAAACTTTAATATGAATTAATAAACAGGAGAATTTCTCCTGTTTTTAATTTGTTTCTTTTTTTAATATTTTACGATATAATATATTTGATTATTATTGGTATATAGTTTAATATATATCTTTAGAAATGAAGGTGGAAATTATGAAGATATTCAATTCATATACAAACAAATTAGAAGAGTTTGTACCAAGATACAAAGGAAAAGTAAACATTTATGTCTGTGGTCCTACTGTTTATAGTTATATTCATATAGGAAACGCTCGTCCTGTAATATTTTTTGATACAGTAAGAAGATATTTTGAGCATCGTGGATACGATGTGAAATTTGCTTCTAATTTTACTGATGTTGACGATAAAATAATTACAAAGGCCATCGAGTTAGAACAAACAGAAAAAGAAGTTACTGATAAATTTATTAGTGCCTTTTTAACTGATGTTGAAAAAGTTAATTCAAGGACTGATTATATTCAACCTAGAGTAACTGAATATATAGATGAAATTATTAATTATATTCAACGATTATTGGATAAAGGATATGCTTATCAATCGGGTGGAGATGTATATTTCCGTGTAACGAAAATTAAGGATTATGGTGTTTTATCTAATCGTAATATAGATGATTTAATTAGTGGCGCAAGAATTGAAGTGAATAGCAAAAAAGAAAATCCTTTAGATTTTACTTTATGGAAAGATACAGATGTAGGGATTAAGTTTGATGCTCCTTTTGGAATTGGACGTCCGGGATGGCACACTGAATGTGTTGCAATGATTGAAGACATATTTGGAGAAGAAATTGATATTCACGGTGGTGGAAGCGGACTATTATTTCCTCATCATGAAAATGAGATAGCGCAAGCTAAAGCTCTTCATGGTCATTCTGTCGCTAAATATTGGATGCATAACGGGCTTTTGAACATTAGTGGCGGAAAAATGAGTAAAAGTGAAGGAAAAATGATTTTAGTTAAAGACTTAACTATTGATCCTAACGTATTTAGGTTATTTACTTTATCAACTCATTACCGTAGCCCTATTAATTATACGGATGAAGTTTTAAACTCATATGATAAAGAATGGGATAAAATATTACGAGTATATAAAGCGTTATTCTTAAAATTAGATTTAAATGACATGCTTTATGGAAACGCTAAAATTGATCCTGATTTATTACTTATATATAAAGAATTCTTAAAAGCAATGGATGCAGATTTTAATACACCAAATGCGATTACTGCAATGCAAGATTTAGTAAAAAAATCTAATCAATTATTAAGAAGTTCTGCGGAGTTTGAAGTGCTGTTATCAGCGATGAAATTATTTGATAATTTCTTCGAAGTTTTCGGACTTAAAATTGATGTTTCACCTTTAGCAAAAGAGGATAAAGAAACATATCTTTTATGGGAAAGAGCACGTAAGGAAAAAGATTTTGATAGTGCGGATAAATACCGTAATATACTACAGGCAAAAGGGATAATTTAATGACACAACATAATGGGTTAACTTTGGCGTATATTGGTGACGCAGTTTATGAAATTATGGTGCGTGAAAACTTACTAAAATCAGGGCTTACAAAAGTTGATCATTTACATAGTGAAGCTATAAAATTCACAAGCGCAGAAGGTCAAGCCATTTCCTTTGATAAAATAGAAAACATTTTAACAGAAGAAGAACTAAGTATTTTCAAAAGAGGTCGTAATTCTAAAACGGAAAGAAAAGCGAGAAATGCTAGTCTTGCAACATATAAAAAAGCAACTGGATTTGAATCCCTAATTGGATATTTATACTTAGAAAAACTAGATAATAGACTGGTAGAATTAGTTGCAATCATTATGAATTAAATTGACTTTGATTATACCGTATTATATTATTATAGTGAGATATTGTGAAAGAGGTGATGTATAATGAATGAGATAAAAAGCACAAGAAAATTGAAGATGCATCACTGCACAAAATAAGTCGAATTATAAGTAAAGGACCTATTGTGTAGGTCCTTTTTGATTGCTTGATGTATCTTCAAATTTGAGAAAGTATATTGAATTTGAAGGGAGAAATACATTTGGAGTTAAATAAAAAAAAATGAAACAGATTTACTTGTTGGAAGAATAATTACAACACATTTTACGAAATATAATGCTGAATCAAATGATAAAAAGTATAGTTTAGAAGTTAGTGGTAGATTTAAGTATATGGTATTCAATAAAAGTGAATATCCAGTTGTCGGAGATTATGTTACATTTCGAGAAACAAATGTTCAAGAAGGAATTATTGAGAAAGTCAAGGAAAGAAAAAGTGTTTTAAGAAGACTTGCGGTATCACAAATTCATGAATCACAAGTGATTGCTTCGAACATAGATATTGCATTTATTTGTATGGCATTGAATGAGGATTTTAATATTAAGAAACTACAAAGTTTTTTGAGTATGACATACTCGAATTCTTATGAAAGAATTATTTTGTTATCAAAAAGCGATTTATGTCAAAATCCGTCTGAGAAAGTATTTTCTGTAAAAAAAATTAACGATGAAACAGTTGTCGTTATGAGCGCATTCAATAATGAGGATATAATAAGAGTTAAGAACCTAATCGTTGATAAAACTTGTGTTTTTATTGGAAGTAGTGGTGTTGGGAAGTCTACAATTATAAATAAACTAATGGGACAAGAGTATTTTGAAACTCAGGAAATTCGCCTATCTGACGCACAAGGAAGACATACTACAGTTAGTAGAGAGTTAATAAACTTAGAAAATAATAGTGCGGTTATTGATACCCCTGGTATTAGAATTGTGAATTCGTATATTATAGAAGATATGGATATATATTTTAGTGATATATTAGATTATTCAAAAAGATGTAAGTTTAGAGATTGCTCACATAATAAAGAACCTGGTTGTGCTGTTCGAAACGCACTAAGTAATAATGAATTATCTTATGAAAGGTTTGAACAGTTTAAAAGAGCTGAAAGATTGAACGCTTTTAATAGAAATAGAGAATTAATGAAACTGAAAATTTCAGGAAATAAACAAAATAAAAAAAGAGGTTAAACACTTAGTTTTCACTTAGAAATAACACACACTTAGTGGGGGAAACTTATATACAAAAGGCAAATTAAAAGCACTTATAAAAGTGCTTTTTTTAACTAAATATTATCTATTCCAAATTATTAAATACTTCCATTATTGTGTCCTTTAAGGACTCGTTTTCTGTAGAAATTGTTATACCATAGATCCTTATGGTTGTATCCTCGTCTTCATAAAAGATTTCGTAGCGATTACCATAAAAATGAATTCGCAGTTCATCATTACCACTTTTCAAGTAAATTGTTCCTGGGCTAATGTTTCCATAAATGACACATGAATTATTATCACAAATATCATTTTCTTTAACTTTTGTAGCCATTAAATTTAGGATATAACCTTTGATTCCCACTGGTTTAAGTATAAGATCTGTACTTTCAGTCCATTCCCCACCGTAATCTTTAAATTCTCCATTTAAGGTTCTAATAGTAATCTTATCTATAACAAAATCGTTAATATCAATATCAAGAATGCTCATAATAGAATCATAATATATTGGTGTACCTAGATTACTTTCTAATAAATCCTCAATAGATATTAGATTGTTTTTGATATAAGAAGTTAAAGATATATATTCATCTTCCAGAAGAACAACTGTATGAACGTTACAATTATATAGAATTTCATATTGCATATCCTCTGTTAATTCAATTGTTGTACTATAAAGGGCAATACAGACATCCATGTTTAATTCATAATAATATACTTCATTATCATCTAAAGTGATACCTGTATTGATATACTCCACATTATTGTCACATCCACTTAACATTAACATTAACATTAATGTTAAAACAAAAATAAGTTTCATCTTCATCTAATTCCCCCTTAAGTAATATTTAATACAATTATAATATATATTTCATGATTTGCAGTAAAAAAATGTAAGTTGCATAAAACAGGATATACTCTTCACATGATTTGCTTTTTTTCACTCTTATTAAAATTCCCAAATAAAAAAAGAGAAAAAACTCTTTTTTTATATTAATTCAATGATTCCTTTATTTGCGGTATTTAGTATTTCATTATTTAGTTTTCCTAGAACCTTTATTGTTCCATCAAGATCAATACTATTAAGACCAATTCCATCACAAACATTATTTTCATCAAACACCATTTTACCAGCAATCATTCCATTCATTGCTGCAAATGATACTTTGTATGTGCATGATAGTTTTGCACCATCACAAACAAATCCCATTGATGTTGATAAGTAAAGATTGATTGATGCTTTAATTTGTTCTCTTGTACCTTTTTTTACGTAAGTAGTAGCGGCGGCAGCACTACAACCTGTTGCATGTCCAGTACCACAAAGAACTGTTACAATACTCATTTCTTGTTTTACATAGACACTAGTATAAAATGATAATACTATTAATTTTTCAGTTTCCTCTTTACTTAATTCAAAAGCGTCACTTAGGAATAGAGGAGTAACTAGAGTTCCAATTCCTAAATTACCACTACCAGCAACACCGTATACGGTATAAATATCACCAATCATTCTTTTTCTAGATGGGACAGATATATGTTTTCTCAAGAAGTTTGATAAATCGTATAAACAGGTTTTTTGAGCTATTCTTAAATCTTCAACTAAGTAGTTCCCGCCTTCTTTTTTGATTTCTTCTCTGGCGTTATTATATTGAATTTTAGCGATTTTAAATAATTCTTCAATCCCAGTAAAATCTCCAGCTTCAACAAAATCTAAGATTTCATCATATGATTCAATTCGGTACTTATTAACACGATCTATTAATGCATCTTTTTCAAACTCTGATAATCTTTCACCGTTTCTAACAACACTAGCTACATTATCATAATGATCTTTAATAATGATTTTAGCTTCGTCGCCATCTATAGAAGTTAAATACAACTCTTCATATAAGACTGTATCTGAGAATTTTTTATAGTTGATTGTAACATCAATTTCCGATAATAAGGTTTCTATTTTAGCGATATCATCATTTGTTACACTTTCAAAAACACTTAATTGTTGTTTGGGGTTTTTAAGTAAAATACCTAAAGCAAGAGCTTTATCAAGACCGCTTTTTCGTAGTCCTGGCACTCCGACATTTACGCTGTTTTTGTAAAGTTCCTCACTCATTAGTAAATCAACAGATTTTATTTTTGTATTTCGTAAAATATATGCTCCAATTGAAGCAATATAACCAACTACACCAATATCAGTACATCCCATTGTCTTGGTCATATTACCATTTAAAATCTTTTTGGCAGTAAAAGTATCCAATAAAATCACCTCTTGAAATTATTATATATTTAAATTAACGTAAGGGCAATAAATTTCGGTATTTCTCAATAGGATTTTTAATCATCATGTGTTAAAATATATTACACGGAAGGAAGTGTTGAAAATGGCATTAATTATAACTGGAAAAAACACTGTCTTAGAAGCAATAAAAACAGATCATAAAATCTTTGAAATATATCTTGTGAAAGGTACAAATAAAGATGTTTCTTTTGAAGCGAATAAAAAGAATATAAAAGTAATAGAATTAGATAAACAAGCGATAAATAATCTGTTGCCTAGAAATAATCAAGGTGTTGGAGCTAAGGTTACAGAATATCAGTATTTAACGATTGAAGATGCATTAAATAAACCTAAAAATAACAAAGTATTCATCATGCTTGATTCTTTAGAAGATCCTCATAATCTAGGAGCGATTTTAAGAAGCGCTGATGCTTTTAATGTTGATGGAATAATAATTCCTAAAAATCGTAGCGTACAACTAACCAATACTGTCGCAAAAGTATCAACAGGATCAATTGAGCATGTTGATGTTATTGGGGTAACAAATCTTAATCAAACTATAAAAAAATTAAAGGAAAATAACTTTTGGATAGTAGGAACAGATGCTGATACAAAAAAAACTATTCATGATATTGATATTGATACAAATATATGTATTGTTATTGGTAGTGAAGGGAAAGGTATCAGCCGTTTAGTTAAACAAAACTGCGATTATGTTGTGAAAATCCCAATGGGAGGACATGTAAATAGTTTAAACGCAAGCGTGAGTGCGGCACTTGTATTATACGAGGTATTTCGAAGAAAGGGTGAGTAAATGAATTTTGTCAAACATAATGATTTTGAGATTATCTATGAAATAAGAGAAGGTAATCAAGAAGCATTAAACCTTATGTTTGATAAATACAAACATCTAATTTCGAAAAAAATATATAAGTTTAACCTTCAGTATGATTATGATGATATGTATCAAGAAGCGTTAATGATACTTTACAAATCAATCCGTTTTTTTAGTGAAATACATTCTAAATCATTTACAAAGTATTTTGAGATGAATTTAGATAGAAAATTTATTACAATAGTGACAAAAAAACGAAGAAGATACGAAATATTTAGTTCAAATGAAACCTATATTTATGAACATAATCACGATACCAACCAGACTAGTGTGTATTATGAACTCTATAAAAAAGAAATTGCAAAAATTCTTACAAAACAAGAGCTTTTAGTATATACTTTAAGAGAGTTACACAATTTTAGTGTTTCTTATATAACAAAAAATGCCGGTATAAAGGAAAAAGTTGTTTACAATTCTTTGCATCGAGCTAAAGCAAAAATTAAAATACATTTTAAAAACTAACTTGACAAACAGTTAGATTTTTGCTAAATTATATATTTGCAAGAGAGTTGATAATATGAGACAAAAAGTAATCCTTATATGTGAAGAGTGTTTATCAAGAAATTACACTACATATAAAAATAAGGACAAGAAAGAAAGATTACAAGTAAAAAAATACTGCAAAAGATGTGGTAAACATACATTGCATAAAGAAACGAAGTAGGAGAGATTAACAATGGTAAAAAATCAAATTAAAGAACCTAAAACAAATAAGATTATAGATATCTTAAGAAAAGAATATCCTTTTGAAAGAATACTTTTAGGAGTACTAGGAGCACTTGTGCTAATTCTAGGTGTATATTTAGTAGAGGGTAAAGTATTAGAAATTAAATTAACGGATTGGTGGATTTTTAACACTGAACTTAAAAGAACAATATTTGCAGTTTTAGTAATTGCAATTGGATCGGTATCATTTGTTATGTCAGTTTGGCCGTTCTTTGTTCCTAGTTTTGCTGAAATGAAAAAAGTTACTTGGCCAAACCGTTCAACAATAGTGAATCATTCAGCTAGAGTATTTGGATTTATCTTTTTATTAGTAGGATTCTTCATTATAATAGATTTAGCTTTAAAACCTTTCTTTGGTTGGATTGTCGAATTAGGAGTATAAAATGGAACCTGAAAGAAGATGGTACATTGTACAAACATATTCTGGTTACGAAAATTCTGTTAAAATAAATTTAGAACGTCGTATTGAATCAATGCAAATGGAAGACAAAATCTTCCAAGTAATGATTCCTGAAGAAATTAGACAAGAAAGAAAAACTGATGGAACAATTAAAGAAAAGTTAGTAAAAATATTTCCTGGATATGTATTTATTGAACTTATTGTAACTGATGATTCATGGTTCGTAGTTCGTAATACACCAGGTGTTACTGGATTTTTGGGAAGTAGTGGTGGGGGTACAAAACCAGTACCGTTACCTGAAGAGGAAATTAACCCAATACTTAAGAAATGTGGATTAATGGAAGTACCTAAATTAGATATCGAAATCGGTGAAAAAGTTAAAGTTATTATAGGACCATTTAGAGATCAAATGGGAACTGTAGATTCTATTGATCAAGAGAAACAAGAAGTTACTGTTTTAGTTGATATGTTCGGTCGTCAAACACCAGTTGAATTATCGTTTGGAGATATCGAAAAGGTATAGGAAAATTCTTGACTTATAAATATACGTATAGTATAATAGCGTGGCATGCATTGTGTCATGCTATTTTTTTGAGTGGGAGGATTCAAGTAATCTGATTACCACATCACGAAAAAAGAGGAGGTGTCTTTCGTGGCTAAAGAAATTAAGACTCTAGTAAAATTGCAAATTCCAGCAGGAAAAGCAAACCCAGCTCCACCGGTAGGACCAGCTTTAGGACAAGCAGGTGTAAATATCCAAGAATTTTGTATAAAATTCAACGATAAAACTCATGATAAAATGGGAAGTATTATTCCAGTTGTAATTACTGTTTATAAAGACAGAAGTTTTACTTTCGTTACTAAAACTCCGCCAGCAAGCGACTTGTTAAAAAAAGCAGCTGGTATACAAAAAGGATCAAGTAATGGAGCAAAAGAGAATGTAGCAACTATTACAAGTCAGCAATTGCAAGAAATTGCTGAACTAAAAATGCCTGACTTAAACGCAAATGACGTTAAAGCGGCAATGAACATTATTGCAGGAACTGCAAAAAACATGGGAATCACAATAAAAGACTAAAGCATTTAGTTGTAAGTATACAACTGATTGTGGGAGGAGATTCCGTTAGACCACATTTAGGAGGTAAATAGAAATGGCTAAAAAAGGTAAAAAATTCTTAGCAGCAGCAGCGCAAGTTGAAGCTAAACAATATTCAGCAAGTGACGCTATTGCATTACTGAAAAAAGTAGCATTTGAAAACTTTGATGCTTCAGTTGAATTCGCGATTCGTATGAATTTAGATCCACGTAAAGCAGAACAAAACTTACGTGGGGCAGTAGTACTACCACACGGTACAGGAAAAACTAAAAAAGTATTAGTTTTTGCTAAAGGTGACAAAGCTAAAGAAGCAGAAGCAGCAGGAGCAGATTATGTTGGTGATGATGAATTCGTAACAAAAATCCTTGCAGGATGGTTAGATTTTGATACAATCGTAGCTACTCCAGATATGATGTCAAAAGTCGGTAGACTTGGACGTACATTAGGACCAAAAGGTTTAATGCCTAATCCTAAAACTGGAACAGTAACTATGGATGTAACAAAAGCAATTAACGAAATCAAAGCTGGTAAAGTAGAATACCGCGTTGATAAAATCGGAAACATTCATGTTCCAATCGGTAAAAAATCATTTGATGCTAGTAAATTATTAGAAAACTTACAAGTTATCTATGAAACAATTTATAAATTAAGACCAGCAACTGTTAAAGGTGTATATATTAAAAGTATTACTATTGCAACTACAATGGGTCCTGGAATTAAAGTTGATGCCGATTCAATTTTAGGTTAAAATTTTAAAATTATCATTTAAAAACGAATAAAAACTTTATGTCGAAGACTTAGGTGCTATTAAGCTTAATAGCCTAACGAGATCAGAAGATAAAATATTGTAAAATATTCCTCTTTTGTCTTATGACATAAGAGGTTTTTATTTGATCACATTTCATGGAGGTGAAAGAGTGTCAGTAAAAGCAATCGAAAGAAAAAAAGCAGAAGTAGAAGCTTTAGTTGAAAGAATGCAAAATTCTAAAAGTTTTGTAATCGTTGATTATAGTGGACTTACTGTTGAACAAATTACACAACTACGTAGAGAATTAAGTGCTAATAATTGCGAAATGGCAGTAATTAAAAACAATATTACTAGAAGAGCTGCTGAACTTAGCGGATACGAACAAATGTCAAACTTCTTAACTGGTCCTAACGCAGTAGCGTTCAGTAATGAAGACAGCGTATCAGCTGCAAAAGTTGTTCATGACTTTGCACTTCAAAACAAAGAATTAGAATTAAAAGTAGGTGTTGTTGACGGTGAATTTATGGATCAAGAAAATATCCAAGTAATCGCAACTATCCCAACAAGAGAAGTATTGTTAACTATGATCGCTGCAGGTATTTTACAACCGATCAAAGAAATTGCAATTGGCCTAGATTTAATGGCTCAAAAATTAGAAAATCCAGAAGTAGAATAATAGGAGGAATGAAAAATGGCTTTAGCTAACAAAGAAATTATTGAAGCGTTAAAAGAGAAAACTTTATTAGAATTAAAAGATTTAGTTGACTTAATGAAAGAAGAATTTGGTGTAGACCCAAGTGCAGTAGCAGTAGCAGCACCAGGTGCAGCAGTAGACGAAGGACCAACTGAAGTTTCAGTTATATTAGAAAGTCCAGGAACAAGTAAAATTCCAGTAATTAAAGTAGTAAGAACTTTAACTGGTTTAGGATTAAAAGAAGCAAAAGGTGTTGTAGATAGTGCACCTACAGCAATCAAAGAAAATATTTCTCCAGAAGCAGCAGAAGAAATTAAAGAAAAATTAGAAGCGGTTGGAGCAGTAGTAACAATAAAATAAATTATCTAAAAAAATCAACCTGAGTGCTAACTCAGGTTTTTGCCTATTTATAGAAATAAGTGGAGATGATGAAATGCCACATTACTATTCTGAAAATAATGATACATTAAAAAGCAATCCAAAAGAGATTGCTTTTAGTGTAAATGGCACCAATATGAAGTTTACAACTGATTATGGTGTATTCTCAAAAGATCGTTTTGATATTGGAACAGAAATACTGTTAAAATATCTTACTATTTCAAATGAGGTTAAAAGAGTTTTAGATTTAGGATGTGGATATGGAGTTATTGGTACTTATTTAGGCAAAGTATATCAACTAGATATTGATATGGTAGATATTAATAAACGAGCAATTGAATTAAGTAAAAAAAATATTGCTTTAAATGATGTTGTGGCAAACGTTTTTCAAAGTGATGGGTTTAGTAATATAACAGGAACATATGATTTAATAGTTACTAATCCACCAATAAGAGCTGGAAAAAAAGTTTACTACCAATTTTTTAAGGATGCATTGAATTGTTTGAGTAATAATGGTTCGTTAATTACTGTTATTAACAAGAAACATGGAGCTTCTTCAGCAATTAAGTATTTAGAAACAATTTATCAGAATGTTGAAATTATAGGACATAAAAAAGGATTTAAAGTTATTTTGTCAAAAAAATGATTGACTATTTGACAAGAATATGATATTATATTAAACTGCCGAAACACGCGCTTTTTTGTGTTTATACTGCATTTTCAATAATAAAAATGAGGTGAAGTTTGTGAGTTATAAATTAGTTCAATATGGTAAAAAGAGACAACGAAGAAACTATTCAAAAGTTAAATCAAATGTTGATTTACCAGACCTTATCAAAGTTCAGACTGATTCATTTAAATGGTTTATCGAAAAGGGTTTAGCGGAGTTATTCAGAGATATTTCTCCGATTCAAAACTTTACAGAAAGCATTGAGCTTTACTTTGAAGACTATGAGTTAACTGATGAGAAAAACAATATCGGACAATGTAAAATCAAAGATGTGACTTATTCGAAACCATTACGTGTTAATGTAAAACTTGTTAACAAAGATACCGGAGAAATCAAACAACAAAGAATATTTATGGGCGATTTCCCAATGATGACGCCAACAGGATCATTTATCATTAATGGTAGTGAACGTGTTATCGTATCACAAATTGTACGTAGTGCCGGTGTTTTCTTTAGTGAAAATATCGATAAAAAGACATTAAAAAGCAAATTTTTAGGACAAGTAATTCCAACTCGTGGAGCTTGGCTTGAATATGAAATGGGATCTAAAAACATATTGTATGTTAAATTAGATCGTAGTAAAAAAATCCCCCTAACAACTCTTTTAAGAGCGTTAGGTTTTTCTAGTAGTGATCAAATTATTGAGACTTATGGGGAAAGCGAATTATTATCTTTAACGCTTGCTAAAGATTCTGCTAAAGATTCTGATGAAGCGATTAAAGAAGTTTATTCTAAATTGCGTCAAGGTGAAACAGCTACTGTTGAAGGTGCGAAATCATTTTTGATGAGTCGTTTATTTGATGCTAAAAGATATGATTTGGCTGAAGTAGGACGTTACAAAATCAATAAAAAACTTGATGTATTAAATCGAGTGTTCAAGAAAAAGTTAGCTTATGATTTAGTTGATCCTGAAACTGGTGAAATAATTGTTGAAAAAGAAACTTACATTAGTCGTGAAGTTGTTGAAAAATTAAAAGACTATCGTCATTTATTTACACAAAAAGTTCCAGGTGTTGGAGCGTATGACTTAGAATATGATTATAATGTTCAACTTGAAGTATTTAGAAGTGCTCAAGTTGCTGAAACTTTACTGTTTGAATATTTAACAGATGAAGAATTGTTAAAAGATATTAAATCACAAGAGTATAAGTCTGCAAAATCGTATTATAAAAATTACTTAAAAGCTTCAAGTAAAACAGAAAAGATGTTAGTTGAAGAATTTGGGAAGCCTTATGTTAAGGAATTAAAAGCTGGATATGAAGCTGTATTTGAAAATGAAAATATTTATTTTCAAATGACAGAAATTCAAGTTTTAGAAGTTATAAATAAAAATAAATTTGATGAAGATATTATTGTTAAAGTAATAGGAAACAATAGTTATGAAGACGCAGTACATATTGTACCTTCTGATATCGTTGCTAGTATCTCTTATTATTTAAACTTATTTAAGCGTGTTGGATCATTGGATGATATTGATCATTTAGGAAATAGACGTTTACGTTTAATTGGGGAATTACTTAAAAACCAATTCCGAATTGGTCTTACTAAAATGGAAAAAAATGTTAAAGATAGAATGTCTACAAAAGAACCCGATGAAATTACACCGCAAAAATTAATTAATATTAGACCTTTAACATCAAGTATTAAAGAGTTCTTTGGTTCAAGCCAGTTATCACAGTTTATGGCTCAAACAAACCCTCTTGATGAAATTACACATAAAAGACGTATTAGTGCTCTTGGACCTGGTGGTTTAACTCGGGACCGTGCTGGATTTGAAGTTCGAGACGTTCACCATAGTCATTATGGTAGAATTTGTCCTATTGAAACTCCTGAGGGACAAAATATTGGGTTAATCAATAGTTTAGCTAGTTACGTTAGAGTTAATAAATATGGGTTTATGGAAACACCATATTTAAAAATAGAATCAAAAGAAGATGGAACAGTATTCGTTAGTGATGAAATGGTTTATTTGTCAGCAGATGAAGAAGAAAGATTTATTATTGCCCAAGGTAATACAGTTGTTAATGATAACAACGAAATCGTTCATGAATCTGTTGTTGCTAGAAACCACGGGGAAACAAAAATGTTCCCACGTGAAAAACTAGAATTAATGGATGTTTCACCTAAACAAATTGTTTCAATTAGTACAGCATGTATTCCTTTCTTAGAACATGATGATGCTAACCGTGCACTAATGGGTGCCAACATGCAACGTCAAGCAATTCCATTATTAATCCCGGAGGCTCCATTTGTTGGAACAGGTATAGAATATAAAGCAGCTCATGATTCTGGTAGTGCTCTTATATCTCGTCATGATGGTGTAGTTGAATATGTTGATGCAAGTGAAATTAAAATTAGACGTGAAGATGGTAAATTGGATGTTTACGATTTATATAAATTCCAAAGATCAAATCAAGGTACTTGTATTAATCAAACTCCAATTGTAGATATTGGCGATAAAGTAGAAGCTTTAGAGACGATTACTGATGGTCCATCAATGGACAAAGGTGAACTTGCTCTTGGTCGTAATGTTGTAGTTGGATTTATGACTTGGAATGGTTATAACTATGAAGATGCCATTATTATGAGTGAAAGATTAGTTAAAGAAGATGTTTATACTTCAATACATATTGAAAAATATGAACTTGAAGCAAGAGATACAAAATTAGGTAAAGAAGAAATCACAAGAGAAATTCCTCACGTAAGTGAAGAAGGTAGAAGATACTTAGATGACAAAGGAATAATTATTCCTGGTGCTGAAGTATTTGAAGGTGATATCTTAGTTGGTAAAGTAACTCCTAAAGGTGTTACAGACCCAACACCAGAAGATAAATTATTACTTGCAATCTTCGGTGAGAAATCACGTGAAGTAAGAGATACTAGTTTAAAAGTACCACACGGTGGTGGAGGTATTGTTCAAAGTGTTAAATACTTTAGTCGTGCAAACGGGGATGAGTTAAGTCCTGGTGTAAATGAAGTTGTAAGAATTTATATTGTTCAAAAACGTAAAATCAACGAGGGTGATAAAATGGCTGGTCGTCATGGTAATAAGGGAGTTATCTCGAAAATATTACCAATGGAAGATATGCCGTATATGGCAGACGGAACACCGATTGACATCATGTTAAATCCTCTTGGAGTACCTTCTCGTATGAATATTGGACAAGTATTAGAAATTCATTTAGGAATGGCAGCTAAACGTTTAGGACTTCATGTTGCAACTCCTGTATTTGATGGTGTAAAAAATCATGAGTTATATGAAATTATGGAAGAAGCAGGAATGGCTCCTGACGGTAAACAAGAATTATTTTGTGGACAAACAGGAGAAAAATTTGATAACCGTATTAGTGTTGGAGTTATGTACATGATAAAACTAGATCATATGGTTGATGATAAATTACATGCTCGTAGTGTTGGACCTTATACATTAGTTACGCAACAACCAATGGGTGGTAAAGCACAAAACGGTGGACAACGTTTTGGTGAAATGGAAGTTTGGGCTTTAGAAGCATATGGTGCAGCTTACGCTTTACAAGAAATGTTAACTGTTAAATCAGATGATATTATCGGAAGAAATAAAGTGTTTAGAGCAATCGTTGATGGAAAAAGTATTCCACAACCAAGCTTACCTGAAAGTTTCCGTGTATTAACTAGAGAATTACAATCATTAGGTATCTATGTTGAATTAATCAACAGAGAAACTGGTGCTAATGAAGCAAATAAAAGTTTAGTAAATGAAGATGGCGAAGACTATATTACAAAATATGGATTCCATTCTTAGAAAGTAGGGTGATTTTATGAGTCAGAGATTTTCACATTATAAAATTAGATTAGCATCTCCTGAAGAGATTAGAGGTTGGTCGTTTGGTGAAGTTAAAAAACATGAAACAATTAATTACCGTACTTTGAAACCGGAAAAAGACGGTCTCTTCTGTGAAGTTATTTTTGGTCCTACTAAGGACTTTCAATGTGCATGTAACAACAAATCAAAAAGAAGTTCACATACTGGAAAAAAATGTCCGGTTTGTGGAGTTGAAATTACAGAAAGTAAAGTACGTCGTGAAAGAATGGGACATATTGAGTTAGCTGCTCCAGTAGTACATACTTGGTATTTAAGAAATTCACCTTCAAGATTAGCTACTTTATTAGATATTAAAGCGAAAAGTTTAGAAGAAGTTGTTTACTTAGCTAGTTATATAGTAATTGAGCCAGGTGACACCGATTTACAATTTAAACAAATCTTAAGTGAAGCAGATTATTCTGTTAAATATATGGAATATGGGAGCAGATTTAAAGCATTAAGTGGTGCTGAAGCAGTAAAAGTATTACTTAAAAAATTAGATTTAAAAAGGGAATCAATGATTCTTAGAAAAGAATTGCCAACATCATCAAAACAAAAACGTGAGAAAATTATCAAACGTTTAGGAGTTGTAGAAGCATTTATTAATTCAGATAACAAACCTGAATGGATGGTATTAGATGTATTACCTGTAATACCTCCAGAACTTCGTCCAATGGTACAACTTGATGGTGGACGTTTTGCGACTACCGATTTAAATGATTTATATCGTAGAATTTTAAACCGTAATAATCGTTTAAAAAGACAGTTTGAACAAAACGCTCCTCATTTAATTACCAAAAACGAGAAACGTATGTTACAAGAAGCAGTTGATGCTTTAATTGATAACTCAAAACGTGGGCGTAAAGTAGTTGAAAAAAATAGACCATTAAAATCATTAAGTGATTTATTACGTGGGAAACAAGGTCGTTTCCGTCAAAACTTACTAGGAAAACGTGTTGATTATTCAGGACGTTCAGTAATCGTAGTAGGACCAGACTTAGAAATGTATCAATGTGGGTTGCCAAAAGAAATGGCTGTTACATTATTTAAACCATTCGTAATCAAAGAATTAATTGAACGCGAAATAGCTTCAAACATTAAAAGTGCAAAACGCATGTTAGAACAACTTACAGACGACCGTATTTGGGACGTATTAGAAGATGTTATAAGAGAGCATCCAGTTCTTTTAAACCGTGCACCAACACTTCATAGATTAGGAATACAAGCCTTTGAACCAAAATTAGTAGAAGGTAAAGCAATTCGTCTTCATCCTCTAGTAACAACAGCATTTAATGCTGACTTTGATGGGGATCAAATGGCAGTTCATGTTCCTTTAAGTGAAGAAGCACAAGCTGAAGCACGCGTATTAATGTTAGCTTCAAACAATATCTTAAATCCAAAAGATGGAAAACCAATCGTTACACCATCACAAGATATGGTACTAGGGAACTACTACTTAACACTTGAAAAAGCTGGTGAAATTGGTGAAGGTACTGTGTTTGGTAAAGTAAACGAAGTAACACTTGCTTACGAAAACAAATTAATTACATTACACACAAGAATTGCAATGAGAGGTAGTGCATTAGGTAATGCACCACTGACACCTGAACAAAGAGATGGATACTTAATCACAACTTATGGTAAATTACATTTTAATAGAATTTTACCACAAGAATTTGCTTACTTAAATGAACCTACTCTTACTAACTTACAAAAACAAAAAGACTTAGTTACAGGTGAAGAAAGATATATTACTCCAAGTAAATATTTTGTTCCAAAAGGAACAAATATTAAAGACCATATCAAAGCACAACCTTTAGTAGATCCATTCAAAAAAGGATTCTTATCACAAATTATTTCTGAAGTGTTTATTGTCTTCAAAATCAATGAAACTTCGAAAATGTTAGATAAACTGAAAAACTTAGGATTTAAATTCTCAACACAAGCAGGAATAACAGTTAGTGCTAGTGATGTAAGAGTTTATTCAGGTAAAAAAGCAGAAGTTGAAAAAACCCAAGAAATAGTTGATCAATTACATATGCAATACGATATGGGATTATTAACTGATTATGAAAGATATAAACTAGTTATCAAAGAATGGGCTGAAGTTAAATCAAGAATCCAAAAAGGATTAATGGCAGAACTTAAAGGAGATAACCATATCTTTATGATGAGTGATTCAGGAGCTCGTGGTAACGCTTCAAACTTTACACAGTTAGCTGGTATCCGTGGTTCAATGGCTAATACAAAACGTGAAGGATTAAATACAGCTTACAATATTAAAGCCGGTATTAAATCAACAATCGAATTACCTGTAAAATCTTCATTTATTGAAGGATTAACAATGAGTGAGTTCTTTATCTCAACACATGGTGCTCGTAAAGGTTCTACCGATACAGCATTAAAAACTGCCGATTCAGGATACTTAACAAGACGTTTAGTAGATGTATCACAAGATTTAGTTATTACTGAAGAAGATTGTCATACTGATAATGGAACAACAGTACATGAAATTGTGCATAGTGATGGAAAAGAAATCGTACCGTTTATCGACCGTTTAATTGGTAGATATACAGCTGAAGCTGCAATAAACCCTGAAACAGGAGAAGTAATTATTGAAGCAAATGATTATATTACTGATGAAATAGCTAAAGCAATCGTTGATTCAGGATTACTTGAATTAAAAATAAGAAGTATCTTAACTTGTGATAGTAAACATGGTATTTGTAAAAAATGTTACGGACAAAACTTATCAACAGGTGAAAAAGTAGAAGTTGGAGAAAGTATTGGTACAATAGCTGCTCAATCAATTGGAGAACCAGGTACACAGTTAACAATGCGTACTTTCCATACTGGTGGAGTTGCTGGTTCGGATATTACCCAAGGGCTACCTCGTATTCAAGAATTATTTGAAGCGCGTACACCTAAAGGTAAAGCTGTAATTAGTGAAATAGACGGAACAATTGCTGAAATTGAAATCGTTGAAGAACGCTATAAAGTTACAGTTGAAAACGGACTTGAAACGCATGTTTATGAAACTAATAGTGGAGTATCACTACTAGTAGAAGAAGGAGAAGATGTTTTCGCAGGACATAGAATCACTGACGGAAGTATCGACCCTAAACAATTGCTAAAAGCAACAGATGCTGAAACTGTACAGCAATACATTTTAAAAGAAGTTCAAAAAGTATATCGTGCTCAAGGTATTGAAATCTCAGATAAACATAT
>JAOZSP010000008.1:0-2647 GCA_029939615.1 Candidatus Izemoplasma sp.
TTTCCAAATGTTTCTTAATTTTTTCTTTTAATAAAAAACCACCATGGTCTGCACCTAATGCTATTTTCATAAATATACCTCCCAATGTAAGCGTTAATTTTCTCAAATTATTATCAATACAATTATATCAAAACTATGTAAGAAAACAACATATATATATAATAAATACTAAAATACTTAATATAATAATATAATATAGGGGATATTGTTTATTTCACAAACTAAAAGGAGAGACTAGTCGATACTAATTTCTCCTTTTCTTAATGTTTTTTTATTAATACAGTCATATACAGTGCTACTAAAACTATCCAAATTTCTACCCTTAACTACATAATCAACTAAACTACTATATTTAACTGCTTCATCATACTTCAATATTGCTGGTTCACTAGATAAATTCAAACTAGTGACAGCCATAGGTCCAAACTTACTTAATATTTTTAAAGCTATATCATCGCTAGGAATACGAACACCAACAGTATTTAACCCTGAAGTTATATTATTTCCAACAATCTCTTTTTTAGGTAAAATCAGTGTTAATGCACCAGGCCAAAACTTACGTCCTAACTCTTCACATAACGTAAAATCCAAAACAACACTTTTCACCTGTTCTAAGTTTGCGCACAGCACAGCCAAAGGCTTGTTTCCATCTCGTTTCTTAATCTCATAAATCCTTTTAACGCCTATTTTACTACTAACTAAACAACCAATCCCATAAACAGTATCAGTCTGAAAAACAATCACTTCATCTTTAATATTTTTTTCAAGTAATTCAAAAACACTAATTTCCATAAAACCACCATAAAAAGTATAGCAAATTATTAATAATTAGTCCACAACATATGTTATAATGTTTAATCGAGGTGAGCACAATGCTGAGAAAATTTATTACATACTATAAAAACCATAAATTATTATTTTATTTAGACACTTTAGCCGCAATTACAATGAGTGGATTAACACTTTTATTTCCGGACTTTCTAGGTAACTTTGTTGATGATTATATCCCTAATCAGGATTATGATAGTGTCTACCTATACGGATCAATTCTAGCTATATTATACCTTGTCAGAATGGGTTGTAGTTTCTTTGTGAACTACTATGGACATGTTATGGGAACAAGAATTGAAAGAGACATGAGAATAGATTTGTTCAAAAAAATCCAAACTCTAGATTCTGATTATTTTGATGATCATAAAACAGGAAGTATAATGACACATATCGTAGGCCATTTACGAGATATCTCCGAAATGGCGCATCATACCCCTGAAAATATTATTGTTTCATCAATTATGTTGATTGGTAGTTTTATCATTCTAATCAAGATTCACATATCTTTTACTCTAGTGATTTTTATACTAATTTTCCTATTAGTTTTATTTAGTGCATTTAGAAGAAAAAAAATGATGGCAGCATCTCGTAAAACAAGAGCTACACATGAAGAAATAAATAGTGAAGTAGAAAATTCAATCGGTGGAATAAGACTTACAAAAGCTTTTACTAACGAAGAATTTGAAGTTGAGAAATTCACCAAAGTAACAAAAATATATCAATTATCATTTAGTGATTTTTACAAGCAAATGGGAATTTTCAGTAGTGGTACAGGATTAATTATAGATTTACTATATGTTGTTGTTCTTGTTTATGGAGCACTCTTAGTTATAGGTGCTGAAATAACACTAGGTGACTACACAAGATTTTTCTTCTACTTAACATTTTTAATCCAACCAATAAGAACTTTAATAATGACTATTGAACAAGTCCAAAAAGGATGGAGTGGCTATGAGAAATTTTATAGCATCTTAGAAATCAAGCCAAAAATCACTTCTAAACAAAACCCCAAATTCTTAGATAATCCAACAGGATTAATTGAATTTCAAAATGTAAATTTCCAATATGAATCTTCAAGAAATGATGTTTTACATAATTTCAATCTTACAGTTCAACCAGGTAAAAAAGTAGCTTTAGTTGGAGAAACCGGAGTTGGGAAAAGTACGATTTCAAAACTTATTCCCAGATTTTACGATGTTAATACCGGTGATATTTTAATCGATGGAATTAACGTTAAAGATTATGATATTTATTCCTTACGTTCAAACATTGGACATGTTCAACAAGATGTTTATATCTTTTACGGCAGTATTAAAGATAATATCTTATACGGCCGTCCTGAGGCAACTCTTGAAGATGTTATTGATGCCGCTAAAAAAGCTAATATTCATAAATTCATTATGACACTTGATGACGGATATGAAACATTAGTTGGTGAACGAGGAGTTAAATTATCCGGGGGACAAAAACAACGCGTAAGCATTGCTCGCGTCTTCTTAAAAAATCCACCAGTACTAATCTTAGATGAAGCAACATCAAGTCTAGATAACGTTACAGAAAAACTAATTCAAAAAGCTCTAGATAACCTTAGTGATGGAAGAACAACCTTAGTAATAGCTCATCGTTTAAGTACAATATCAAACGCTGATGAAATTCTTGTTTTAACTGAAAACGGCATTACAGAAAGAGGAACACATAAAGAATTAATAAATAGTAATGGCTATTACGCTAAACTATATAACGCTAGTATTGAAATTTAATTTTTAATATCAAAAAACACCTTTTGAAAAGGTGTTTTTTTTGTATTATAGACTTC
>JAOZSP010000008.1:2657-24092 GCA_029939615.1 Candidatus Izemoplasma sp.
TAATGTAACTTTCTCATCATCAATTGTATATGAATATGTTATTTCGTAGGTGCCTGGTGTATTTATATCAACAGTACCAACCACTTCAACAACTATATCGTCTTTATTAATAAAATATCCGGGATCAATAAAAGTATCTCCAACATTTAAATTTATTGTTTCATTTCCCAGTAAAGAAAATACAATTAATAAACTAGGGTCCAATATTTCTAACGTTCTTGTTAGTGTTCTTGTTTCACCATAAACAACTATTGAGAAATCAATTGTATAAACACCAATGACATTCATATCTATATCATCAACAACATCAACAAGTATTGATGTATCACTTATGTATAACCCTGGATCAACATAACTATCTCCTAAGTAAATAAAAATATAGTCTTCTCCTAGCAAGAAAAATTCCACAATAATTTCATCACGAACAGTAACCGTTCTTTGAACTCTCAAGGTTTCACCTTCATAAATAACTGAATAAGTAATAAAGTAAGTTCCTGATGTATTGATATCTACTTCACCTTCAATATTTATTTCATATCCAGTAGCACCTTCAAGATAAGCACCTGGATCAATAAATTCATCTTTAAATGCAACAGACATAACTGAATTACCATTAAGTTTAATTGATACTTGGTCTTCCAAATCAGGAGTTGTATCATTCGAACCACATCCAGCCAATAGCATTGTAATCATAATAAAAATCAATAATCTTTTCACTGGAATACCTCCTTATATTTTAAAAGTTATTTGCTTTGATAAAGCCTCTTTTACTGGTCTATATGTTTTTCTATGAATATCTAAAACACCATATTTTTTTAAAGCCTCAATATGTTGTTTCGTAGGATACCCTTTATGTTTTTCAAAGCCGTACTCTGGATATTTTTTACTAAGTTCAATCATATAACTATCTCTTTCAACTTTTGCGATAATCGATGCAGCTGCAATAGTTGCACTTTTTGTATCCCCTTTAATTATACTCTCAAAAGGAATATCTAATCCTTGTAAAGGCATTGCATCACTAAGTATAAAAGTTGGAGTAACATTAAGTCTTTTTATAGCTGTTATCATCGCTTTTTTAGAAGCTTGATAAATATTGATTTTATCAATTTCTTTAGAAGAAATATATACTATCTCATAAGCCAAAGCTTTTTCTTTAATCTCTTTATCAAGTATCAACCTTTTTTTCTCACTTAACTGTTTTGAATCATTAAGTCCTTCAATCATATTGAATGGGTTAAGAATTACAGCAGCAGCCACTACTGGTCCTGCTAAAGGTCCCCTTCCCACTTCATCACATCCTGCGATTAACTTATGTCCTTTACTTAATAAATCGTTTTCGTAATTATACAATTTCTTCGACTCTATCCATAATTATTTTACCAAATTTTAAATGTCTAAAATCATATAGAAATAATTCACTAACACGCTCATAATTTATTTCTTTCCCTGGTAATAAACATCCTCTTCTTATCCCGATATCATCATATATTTTAACAATATTCTCAATATCAACCTCAATATCATATCTTTCATTTAAACGACCTTTATAATATTTATCTAAAAACCTAAATCCCGCAATTACAACATCATCTAAAGGTAAGATGTTATCTTTTATAGCACCTGTTAATGCTAATTTTAATGCAATTTCCTCGTTGTCAAATTTAGGCCATAAAATACCAGGTGTATCTAGCAACTCAAAATCAGTTCCTACTCTTATATATTGTGTTTGTTTTGTTACACCAGGCCGATCTGCAACAACTAATTTTTTCTTGTTAGCTAGTTTGTTTATTACAGTTGATTTCCCAACGTTAGGAATTCCAAGAATCATTGTTCTGAGCGGTCTTTCGGTTCTACCTCTGGATATTTCTTTTGCAATTTTCTCTTTAAGAATATCCTTCATTAAAGGTAAAAGTTTATCCAATCCTTGCCCTGTAATAGCGTTGATTTTTAATGACTTGATTCCTTCACCATCCAAGTAATCTATCCATCTTTGAAGTTGTTTTGAATCTGATAAATCAGCTTTATTAAACAAAATAATTTTAGGAGTATTCCCAATCATTGAATCAATTACAGGATTACGTGAAGAAAAAGGTATTCTTGCGTCTAAAATTTCTATCACGACATCTACAAGTTTTACCTTTTCTATTATTTCTCTTTTTGTCTTGGCCATGTGGCCCGGATACCATTGAATCTGTTTCATAAAACCACCATTTCTAATTTAGAAAATTAAAATCTTTAAATTTCCAAATAACTTTACCGTATATATTTTCAATATTCACAGAACCAAATGTTCTTGAATCAATTGAATAACCACTAATTGTATCATCTTGTGCTTGTCCATCACGATTATCTCCTAAGACAAAATACGAATTACTAGGAACTGTGAAAGAACAATAATGAGGAGTATCTCCGTTTACACAATAAGTATTCACTTGAGTCTGGTCAATAAAATCTTGAATGAGTAATTCACCATTTATATAAATTTCATTATTTTCTATTACTACTGTTTCACCAGGCAATCCAATCACCCTTTTAATTAAATATGGTTCATTTAAACTATCTTCATAAACAATTATCACATCAAAACGCTGATATGCATCGTTAAAGTGTGAAAACATAACTGCTTCATTGTCATGATAATTTGGTTCCATACTTGAACCACTAATAGGTGAAAATGATATAACACTCATATTAAGTATCGTAATGAGTAGCACCAAATGAGGTATAACGCTTAAAAAATCAAATATTTCATTTAGAGCTTTGTATTTCTTATAGTATGATTTTTGAAAATACTCTTTATTTCTCGCATGATAATTTACATAATAAATAACAACAATTAGAAGGAGTAAACCACCTGTGATTCCAATAAATGTATTTGAATTTACAGGGTTAAAATCAATATTGGAATCAAAGAATAACAGAATAAAAAATAAGAATATTTCAAACATAATAATAGGCACACGAAAACGAAGAGTTTTCCTTATACTTAATGTTTCAATTGTAAAATCATTTTCTTGGTCAATAATTGTTTCAACAGTTTCTTCGTTTGCTTCTATGACTTCATTTTGCTCATTCATAATGTTACCTAACTTTCATCTAGTATTTGAACTAACTCTTCTCTCGTCACTAAAACAGTTCGTGCTTTACTTCCAACATTATTAGAAACTACTCCTATTTCACAAAGCGTTTCAACAATCTTTTGAGCTCTATTGAATCCTATTTTAAACTCTTTACTAATTTTATTAATTGATGCAGCTCCATTAATAACAACAAACATTGCGACTTCTTCAATTAATTCATCACCATTTTTTACACTAGTTGCTTGTTTTACAAGTTTCTCTTGTGTAAACATATATTCACTATTTCTTTGTCTTCTAATAAATTCATTTACATTTGCTATTTCAATATCTGATATATATGCTCCTTGAACACGACGATGTGGTTTTCCACTTTCCGCAAACAACATATCGCCACGACCTAGTAATTTATCTGCGCCTGCACCATCAATAATTGTCATTGAATCAATATAACTTGAAACCATGAAAGCTATTCTAGTAGGAATATTTGATTTAATAGTCCCTTTAACAACATCTGTTGATGGTCTTTGAGTAGCAATAATTAAATGAATACCACAAGCTCTTGCTTTTTGTGTTAAACGCATTATTGCTTCTTCTACACTGTTTGATGCAATCATCATTAAATCAGCTAACTCATCTACAATAATAACGATATATGGCATTTTAACAGTATTCTCTCTTAATGCTTTTTCATTGTACGTGGTTATATCTTTTACATGTCCATTAGAAAACATAACAAATCGTTTTTCCATTTCCTCTACAGCCCATTTAAGTCCTGCGGTTGCAATTTTTGAGTCAGTGATTACTGGAGTTACTAAATGTGGTAATCCGTTATATGCACTTAATTCAACCATTTTAGGATCAATTAACATTAACCTAAGATCCTCAGGTGAATATTTATATAGTAGACTCATTAATATTGTATTTATACAGACACTTTTACCACTACCAGTTGCCCCAGCTACAAGTCCGTGTGGCATTTTAGAAATTGATGAGTAAACACCGTTTCCATCAATATCTAATCCTATCGCTACTGTTAGAGGATCTTTACTTTTTCTAAATTCATCAGTGTTTACTATGTCAATAAAATGAACAATTTCTGGTATTTCATTTGGAACTTCAATTCCTACAGTACTCTTACCGGGAATAGGTGCTTCAATACGTATTTCTTTTGCAGCTAAAGCCATCTTAATATTATCCGTTATCCCAGTAACCTTCTTAACATATACTCCACTTTCTAGTTCGATTTCATATCTTGTTACTGTCGGACCTTTTGTATATGTTTTTACTTTTGCTCTTACTTTAAATTCTTCAAATGTACGGTTTAATATTTCTATTTGCTTTTGAACCCACTCATGATTATCCTTAACCTTTTGTAAAGGCTTAGATAATAAGCTTAGAGTTGGAAATTTATACTCTTTATTATACTTATTTAACACTGATTTTTCTTCATTTTTTAACTTTGTTTTCACTGTTTCCTTAGTAACAGAAGTTGCAAAAAAATCATTTATGTTTGTTTTTACCCCATTACTTTCAGGCACAGTTACTCTCTCTTCTACCTCAACTTCTATTTCCTCAATATGTTCATTAACTTGTTCATTGTTGTCAGGATATACATTTTTTTGATTAGCTTTAGATTTCATTGCTTCATTTAAATTTTTTCCTTTAATTAAATCAAACTCAGGATATTCTGTTCCATATTTTCTTTTCATTTTTTCCTTAGTCATTCGTGGTTTTGTTCTAAATCCATCATATTGTAAATCCATATCCCCAGAACGTTTATGCGGATTAGGAATAACAATACTATCTTTTACATTCGTCCCAAAAATAGGAGAAACAAAGTGATCTTTTTGATATCCTTTTTTCTCTAATTCATCTAATATTTGTGGTATTACAAAAGGTTTTGAATCTTCCGTTCTTTTTACAACAACCAATTTCCTTTTATTCTTAAAAAACATTCAAATCACCTCTGTTATTTATTATACTTGTCGTTATTTAGTCTTCAATTTTTTCAGTTTCATCATCACTATCTTCGCCTTCAGCTAATAAATCTTGCATATCTCCTTCAACTAATCCAAGTTCAACATCTGTATCAAATAATTTTTTCGAATATACTTTTGTTGTTTCTTCACCAACAACACCAATAACGACAACACAAATTTTTCTCGTCATTGCATCAAGACTAGTATTCAAAACTAATTTTCTAAACCAGTAAACAGGATTAACAGCGTTTAACGCCATACTACCAAACTTTAGTACTTTCCCTAATCTAATTTTTTTAGCAGCTTTAGCTACTTTACTTTCTTCAATCAATTTCTTCTTCTCATACATTTTAACAATACTAATTAGACGCATTTTTTTAGCGTTTTTCAATATTGGAACATCTAACAATTCATCTATCCTTGTACTTATATAATGATTTAAATCAATTAACTCATGAACACTCAATTCTAACATTGGATACTTAGAATCAGGAAAAAAGTATCTTGAAACTTCTTCAACTAATTCATATGCAATATCCATAGTAGCACGAAAAGAACTAGTATTTTTAACTTTTAAGTTTCTTTTCAACTTCACTTGTCTACTCACGATTAGTTTACGTAAATCCTCTTCATTAAAATCAACATCTGGCTTTTTGACATCATCCAGATTTAACCTGTTCCCTCTAAAACTAAAATAAGTAACAAACGCTAAAAAAGCGACAACACCTGTCATCATTCCTAAAAAGAAATTAATAAAACCTCCAAAAGAAATATCAAATGGCATACTACCACTCCTAACCTAAAATATATTATAACATATTTTTAATATGTATTGTGTATCTTTTATGATTATGGCATAATGTAATGAGGTGATAATCTATGAAAAAATACTTAATCGCTTTGGATTTAGATGGTACACTACTATCTGATTGGCAAACAATAAGTGAAACAACTAAAAAATACTTGATTGATTTAAAAAAACAAGGTCATACACTAGTCATTGCTACAGGTAGACCTTTTCGAAGTAGCGAAAAATTCTATAATGAACTTGGACTTGATACACCAATAATCAATTATAACGGTGGGCTAGTTACAAATAAATATGATCCTGATTTTACTCCATATAGTTTAACTGTCAAAAAAGAATATGTTATCGACATTTTCGAAAACAACAGAATTGCTATAAAAAATGCCTTTGGAGAAATAGGTGACAATATTTACTTATACGAAGACACTGAAGAAGTTAGACCAATAATTCATTTTTTTAATGGCGCAAAATTATTCGTTGGTGACTTTAACAAAACACTTATTGGAGACCCAAACGGATTTTTGATAATCACAAAAGAAAATCAAGCAGAAATCATCGAAGACTATGTTAAGAATCATTACCAAGGGAAAGTATTAGCGCGTAACTGGGGGCATAATTATAACTTCATTATTGAACTATACACTCCAGAAACAAACAAAGGTGCAGGCTTAAAATACGTCGCAGAAAGTCTTGGTTTTAAAAGTGAAGACATTATCGCTTTTGGAGACGCTCATAATGATATCGAAATGCTACAATATGCAGGCATAGGAGTAGCTATGATTAATTCTCAAGAGGTATTAAAAGAACACGCTGATTATATTACTAAATACTCAAATACCGAAGATGGAATTGTTCATTTCCTAAAAGAATTTCTTAAGAACTAAAAAAGCAATTAAGCCCTAAGGTTTAATTGCTTTTTAAATACTACTCAATATTCTCTTTTGCAATTTCTTCTTCAACAGGTTCATCCCCTGCTTTTTTTACAAGACCCATAACTTTACTAAATAACTTTCTGGATTGTTCAATTACTAGTTTAGTAATCTCAAGTGTTTTACTTTCCGCATACTTCGCAAAAATTAATGCTCCAAAAATCAGTACTTGTAGATAGAAAGCGATACGAATTGTTGTTCCATCTTCTTTTAGGAATAATAGAATTAATAAGAATAAAAATATTAGTACCAATGTAATCATGTAAAAAATCTTTTCTAAGTTATCTTTCAAATACATTACGACAATCGTTGCAACAATAGCAATTAAAAACACGATTTTAAAAGTTCCACCAGCATTTAAATTAGAAATTGATACTTTATAAGTAACCCCTAATACAACCGTCTTATAGATTGTCATAAAAAAAGTTAAATAATAAAAAGCAAATAAACCAGATTTTACATGTTTTAATAAATTTTCATCTTCCATATATACTCCTTTTCAATATTATTTATCATCCTAATAGTATCACATTTTAAACTTATATAGAAATAATTCTTATACAAACAAAATATATATGATATTAGATAAGTCGTTTCACCTAATATCATATATCAAAATTGATAATATTAATTACTCATTAATATCATATTCTATTTTGCATTCTTAATTTTTTGTTTTTTCCTGCTTCGTTCTATTAATTTTGTTATATATTTAGATTTAACTTGTTCACTTGCCATTATTTGTTTCATAGGAGGTAATTTCAATATTACACCTAATATTGAAGCAAGCACACGATGATTGAAATGAGCTTGATTATCAAAAATAAGATTTTGAAGTTTCCCTCTTTCGATTGCTTCTAACACTACTCTATGTGTTAGATCTATCGGGGTAAATACTTTTACTTTCCTTTCATTCATTTCTATCGCATCAGGTTTACATACTCTAACACAAACACCGCATCCAATACAGTTTTCTTCTGTTAATCTAGCTATTTTTTTACGTTTAGAAGTAGTATGTTCTGAAAGTAATGATAATGCTTCAACAGGACAAACATCAACACATTTCCCACATCCTGTACATAGTTCATCAATAATATGTGCAATGAAGTTAGATGAGTTAATTGCTTGACTAACGCCAACTTCTCTAGCACCAACAAGAGCCTCACAACAACAACTACAACAGTTACATATAAAAGCAACCTTGTTTTGAACGTTCTCGCCAAATTGTACTAAGTTATGTTCCTTAGCTACTTGTAATAAATCTAAACATTCCTCTACCGTTATCTCTTTAGCATATCCATATTTTATTAAAGATGCAGCTGTATTGTTAAAAGTCATACAAATTTCCATTGGTGCATCACAAGCTTCACCAACGTGTTCTTTTTTATGACGACAATAACAAGTTCCTACTCCAATATCTGAAGCAGTTTTAATAACATTAGTTGCTCTTTCGTAATCTAAAACATATATTCCCTTATCTTCAATAGTCTCTTCATGAACAAACGTTCTTCCTAAAGGGGTAGGCAATGTAAATAAATCTTTTACAAAATCATCTTCGACATTAATATATTGGTGAAATAACTCCGCTAGAACTTTTTGATCTATTTTCCCACCGATTCTCATCATCGAGAACTCAAAAAAGCCTGCCATTGGTGGCGGTAAAGAGTAAGTAGGATTCCCATCAATGTTAACATCAATAAGTAAAGCTCTTGAAGCAAGTTCTGTAAGTATATCAGCACTTTCTTCTTCACTTTTTTTCCAAGCTTTAGAAGCTGTTTTAGTAGTGAAAGCCTTAAGTGGCAAAAGTGAAACCAATCTAGCTTCCTCTTCTGAAAACATTACATTAAGAATTTTATACAGTGTTTCTGAAGGTGGTACTCCTTGTGGAAACTTATTTAATCTTTTAACAAGTTTGTCATATCCTTTTTTCGCAGTATTATGTCCCATAATACCTCCTATTAGTTCTTATAGTAAATTAATCTTTTATTCAATTATACCATATTACACTATTTAAAAAACTGTAACCTATTTCAGGATACAGTTTTTTAAATTACTTAATCTACTCGTTACTTTGTTTTACAGATTCCACTTCTAAAATTTCTTCAGCTGCTTCTGCATCTTCATCTACAATTACTTCTTCTTTCGGAGATGATATTGATACGATAACTCTATGAGCCTCGTTTAAGATTTTAACACCGTCAACTGGAATAATATCTGAAACTTTTAGTGTATCAAATTCTTCTAGGTTTTCAATATTACATTCAACATGTGAAATACCTTTTCCTACTGCGTACTCGATATCTACTGTTTCCATTACAGAGTTAATAATTAAACCTTTTTTCTGAACTACTTCATGATTAACGAAATGGATTCTTACTTTCGCAGTCATTGTGTCATCTTTCGAAACTTTTACTAAGTCAAAGTGACTTACTGTGTGATGATTTAAAGGAAATGATTGAACAGCTTTAATATAAACTAAATGTTTAGTTCCATCTAAAGTAACTTCAAACGTTTTTGTTTTTCCATTTTCACGATATTTTTTTGCAAACTCAACTGCATCAGCGCTAACTGACATTGATTCTGATTTTTTACCGTATAAAACACCAGGAACAGTATTAAGATTTCGTATTTTACTACCTTTTTTTGTTCTTAATTGAATCTTCATTATTACACCATCCTTTTTTTCTATGCTAATAGTTTAGCACAATTTTATGATAAAGTCTAAACAACTGTAAAAATCATTTTTTTTACTTGATAAATTGCTAGAATCTTAATCTTTTTTTGTTCTTACCTTTACCTTTTTTTTGCTTAATCTGTTGATTTTTCATACTTCCAAAAGGATTACTCGGATTAATAGTATTTGGGTCCATACTACTCATTCTTTTCATTACAGAAGTTTGTTGATCTAGTGTTTGAATTAATCGATTAACATCACTAACACTCTTACCACTACCACCAGCTACTCTTCTTCTTCTAGAACTTGATTGAGCGATCAATTTAGGGTTTTTTCTCTCAGCTTTTGTCATTGATGAAATCATTGCTTCAATGTACACCAATTGTTTTTCATCAACATCTTTCCCTTTTAAAGCTTTTCCCATACCAGGAATAAGTTTCATTATTCCTCCTAAACTTCCCATTCGTTTTATCATTTTAAGTTGTTTAATATAATCGTTATAGTTGAATTTACCACTCATCATTTTTTCCATAAGTCCCATCATGTCATCTTCATCGATATTTTCTGTTACTTTATCGACTAATGTCATAACGTCACCCATACCTAAAATACGAGATGCCATTCTTTCAGGATGAAAAACTTCTAATTGATCAAGTTTTTCTCCTACACCCATTAATTTAATAGGAATATTAGTTACCGTTCTTAAACTTAATGCTCCACCACCACGAGTATCACCATCTAGTTTAGTTAAGATAGCTCCTGTTACACCTAACGTTTCATTAAAACTACTAGCAACAGTTACAGCATCTTGCCCTGTCATAGCATCTAACGTTAAAAGAACTTCATCAGGTTTTAAAATGTCTTTTACATCAATAAGTTCTTGCATCATTTTTTCATCAATATGTAAACGTCCTGCGGTATCTGCAATTACTAAGGTGTTTCCGTTTTCAACCGCAAATTCCATAGCTCTTTTAATAATTGTTTGTGGTTTTTCAGATGTCCCCATTTCAAACACATCAACATTTAATTGTTGTCCTAATGTCTTTAATTGTTCTACCGCTGCAGGGCGATAAACATCTAAAGCTACTAGTAATGGTTTCAGCTTATTTAATTTACGTAAATGCATTGCTAGTTTACCAGAAGTAGTTGTCTTCCCAGCTCCTTGTAAACCTACCATCATTATCTTAGTAATTCCAACCATGCTTATTGTTAATGGTTCTACTTTTTCACCCATAACTCTTTTTAGTTCATCATTAACTATTTTAACTACTTGTTGTCCTGGGTTTAAACCTTTTAAAATTCTCTCACCCATAGCTTTTTCTTTTACATTCTTAGTAAATTCTTTTACAACTTTATAGTTAACATCTGCTTCTAATAAACTTAATCTGACTTCTCTCATCATCTCTTCGATATCTTTTTCTGTCAGTCTTCCTTTTCCAGTTATACGGCGCATTGCCATTTGCATTCGGTCTGATAAATTATCAAACGCCATAATATCACTCTACCTTTTCAAGTTCATTAATTAAATCAGCGATTTTTTTGTCTTTGTTTAATTCTTTCATTTCGCTAATAATCATTTGTCTTTTCTTGTTTTGATTTCTTAGTTTCAAATTTTTTTCAAAACTATATAATTTATTTACAGTTCTTTTTAATTGATCATGAACTGCATTTCTACTAACACCTAAATTTTCACTAATTTCTGAAATTGAGTAATCATCAAAATAATAACTTTCAAAATAGTTTTTTTGCTTTTCTGTTAAAAGATTTTGATATAGGTCATATAGATTATTTAATTCAATTGATTTATCTAAAATATTCATTAAAAAATTCCACTAAACATTCCATAAATATACTCCTCAATATCAAAGTGTTCTAAATCATCTATTTTTTCACCTAAACCAATATATTTAATTGGGATACCTAATTCATCACGAATAGCTAAAACAATTCCACCTTTAGCAGTTCCATCTAATTTTGTTAAAATGATCCCGCTAATAGCAGTAACTTCATTAAATATTTTTGCTTGTGTAAGTCCATTTTGTCCAGTAGTCGCATCAATTACTAACAATGTTTCATGAGGTGCATCTACTATTTCTCTTGAAATTACTTTATTTATTTTTTCTAACTCTTTCATTAAGTTCTTTTTGTTTTGTAATCTTCCAGCTGTATCACATAATATAATATCAATATTATTGTTTTTAGCATATTGAATAGCATCAAACATAACACTAGAAGGATCACTACCTTCATCTCTACTATAAAAGTCAGCCTTAACTCGCTCAGCCCAAATACGTAACTGATTAATAGCTCCTGCTCTGAAAGTATCTCCAGCAACCATTAAAACTGATTTTCCTTTTTTAATATACTCATGTGCTACTTTTCCGATTGTAGTAGTTTTACCTACCCCATTAACTCCAATAAACAAAACAATATTAATTCTATCCTTTTGAATATCTAAATTCGAAGAAACAATTTCATCTCTAACATATAATTTAAACATCTCTTCAACTATCAGTTCCTTTAAATCTTTAGGATCAGTAATATTCTCAACCTCAACTTCTTCACGTAAATGATTAACAATCCTTATTACAGTACTAACGCCAATATCAGCCATTATAAAAACTTCTTCAAGTTCATCAAATAAATCATCATTAATTCTCTTACTTGAATCTAATAGCTCTTTTAAGTTAGATAAAACACTGTTTCTTATTTTAGACATACCTAATTTATATTTTTGCGCATTTAATTTTTGCTCTTTTGATTTAAATAGATTGCCAAAAAATCCCATATAATCACTACTTTCTAAAGTCATCAAACATTATAACATAACCAATCTTATTCTACCATAAATTAAAAAAAATACCCCAAAAAAGGGAAAATCCGCCTCTCGGCGGATTAAGGAAGGGGATGTGTGAATAATAAATTATTCACCATGCTATGTAAGGGATAAGTTGCGACTATGTCGCATTTATAATGTTATCAAATGTCAATATAAATGTCAATAAAAAAATATAAAAAACTGCAAAAACCAATGTACGATTTATATCTGTTTCGTACGATTTACAACGGCCTTATCTAGCCATCCAAATCAAAAAAACACCCCATTGACCAATATGTAATGTTGGACAATGGGGATTCATGTATTTAATTATAATTATTTATGGCTTAACATATCCACATTCTTTTGTACTTTGACAAATAATATTACCATCGTTACCCTCAATTAAAAGACTTCCACATTTAGGACATATTTCTCCTGTTGGTTTTCCAAATAACATATTTTTACATCTTGGGAAGTTATTACAAGCGTAGAATTTTTTACCACTATTTTTCCCTTTTTTAGCCGTTCTTTCAACTATTTCCCCTTTACCACACTTAGGACATTTAACTCCGGTTGTTACTGGAGTTGCTTTTTCTACATCCTTTGTTTTAATATGTTTACAAGTAGGATAGTTGCTACAAGCTTCAAAAGTTCCATAACGCGAACTTCTAAATACCATCGGACTTCCACATTTAGGACAATCTTCACCAGTAAATTTAGGAGCTATTTTTTCCATATTCTTATTAGCATTATCTACCATTGGAATGAAAGAGTTATAAAAAGTAGTAACAATTCTTGTTTGTTGGTCTTCACCAAGTGCTATATCATCTAATACTTTTTCCATTCTCGCTGAGTAATCAGCAGAAATAATTTGATTAAAAAATTCATCAAGTTTTTCAATTGTTAGTTTTCCTTGATCTGTCGGAATAAACTTTTTCTCTTTTACAACAACATACTTACGTTTTTTTATTGTTGCTATTGTTTGTGAATAAGTTGAAGGTCTCCCAATTCCTAAATCTTCCATTTCTTTTATTACTCGTGCTTCTGTAAATCTTGCAGGCGGTTTAGTAAAATGTTGTGATTTATCAACAGATGTTGGTACTAATTCTGTCTTTTCTTCTAGTTTTGGTAATTTAGAATTAGAGACAGATTCATATGTATATAATTTTAAATATCCATCAAAAACTAGTTCTTGAGCTGTTGCTTTAAATAAAGCATCATTATTTGATAATTCAATACTTGTAACTTGGATACTCGCAGCTTTCATTAATGAAGCTAATGCTCTTCTGTATATTAAAGCATATAAATTATATTCATCTTTTGTTAGATACTTTTTAATTTCTTCTGGTTTATTATAGACATCAGTTGGACGAATTGCTTCATGAGCATCCTGAACATTTTTACCGTTTTTCACTTTTCTTACGGCACCCTTATACTCTTTACCAAACTCTTTCTCAATATAACTAATCGCTGGTTGAGTAAATGTTTCACTTAATCTAATACTATCAGTACGCATATAAGTTATTAGCCCCACAGTTTCATTTTCTAAATCAATACCTTCATAAAGTTTTTGCGCTATAAGCATAGTTTTTTGTGAACTAAAGTTTAACTTAGTTGATGCTTCTTGTTGTAAACTAGATGTTATAAATGGTAATTTAGTTTCTCTTTTTCTATTTTTAACTTCTATCTTACTAACAATAAATTCATTGTTTAGAGATGCAATTAATTTATCAGTTTCTTCTTCATTATTTAATACGACATTCTTCTTCTTATATTTTGATAATTCCGCATCAAACTCTGGAAACTTAGCTAAAACATTCCAATATTCTTCTTCAACAAATGCATCAATTTCTTTTTCTTTATCCACAATGATTTTCAAAGTGGCACTTTGAACACGTCCTGCTGATTTTGATTTGATTTTATTTTGAAGTAATTTAGACAATTTAAATCCAATAATACGATCTAAAATTCTTCTAGTTTCTTGAGAAGAAACTAAATTATAATCAATATCTCTTGGTTCTACAAAAGCTTCTAATACACGTTCTCTAGTAATTTCATTAAAGATTACACGTTTAGTAGGTCTCTCACCAATATTAAGTGTTTCTTTTAAATGCCAGCTAATTGCTTCACCTTCCCTATCAGGGTCAGTTGCAAGAAATACCTCATCTGAAGCACTTACAGCTTTTTTTAGTTCTGCAACAACTTTTTTCTTTTCTTTAATTATTTCATATTTCGGTTGGAAGTTATTTTCAATATCTAATCCTAATCCTCCGGTACCACTAATAGCTAAATCACGAATGTGTCCTTTTGATGACAACACAGTGTAATTTTCACCTAAATACTGTTCAATTGTTTTTGATTTACTAGGTGATTCCACGATAACAAGTTTCTTATTCATGACCTCTCCTCCTTACTTTCTATATATTTATACACACTAAATATAATACTGTCAAGTATGCTTTTTCTTTATATATATTAAATATATATAATTTTTTTTACTTATTTTTTAACAACAAATGTCATTCTATCCTTACCTTGCATATCTTTCTTTTGAATAATCTCGACATCACTAAAATGTTCTTCAATTATTTTTCTTAACTGTTTTGCTTTGTTAAATGCATGTTCAAAAGCAATAATAAATTGATTATTTAAATGTTCTTTTGCTCCTTCTATTATTTGTCTGTAAAAATCTAATCCATCCTCTCCTCCGAATAATGCAATGTGTGGTTCGTTTACTTTTACTAAATCCTCAACAAATTCATCATTAGGGATATAAGGAGGATTTGAAACTAAAATATCATATCTTTTACCTTTTAATGGTTCTAACATATCCCCTTGTAAAAAAGTTACATTCCCTTTTAAGACCTTATTATTTTCTTTAGCAACTTCTAATGCTTTCAAAGAGATATCAGTAGCAGTAACATGCATATTTTGTTCTTCAACGTCTAATGTAACAGCTAAACACCCACTACCAGTTCCAACATCAACTACTTCAACTTTTTTACCATTAAAAACATCATCATAAAGCATTAAAAGATTAGCGACTAATTCTTCTGTTTCAAAACGAGGAATTAAAACATCACCATTCACAATAAATTTGTATCCGAAGAAATACTCATATCCAACAATATGTTGAACAGGAATATTGTGAATTATATATCGATCAACTGCATAAAGAAAATCTTTATATAACATTTCTGGCATTTCTTCATCTAAGTGCATTAATAATTCTCCTGAATCCATATTTGAAAAGTGAAGTAGTAAAATCTTTACACTTGAATCTTCTTTGCTATTATCTGTAGCATATTGTTCATTAATTCTCAATATATCTCTATATGTTGGCATAGAATCACCTCTTAAGTCATATAAAGAAGAGCTTAAAGCTCTTCTTTATATTATTCTTTTCCTTCTAATTTTCGTTTTAAATCTTCGTTAATTAAAGCTTCAATAATCGGTTCAAGTTTACCTTCCATTACACGATCTAACTGTAATATTGTAAACCCAATACGATGATCAGTAATCCGGTTTTGTGGATAATTGTAAGTTCTAACTTTTTCACTTCTATCACCACTACCAATTTTACTTCTTCTTTCTTCGCCTTCTTTTTCAGCTTTTTCTTGCATTACTAAATCAAACAATCTAATTTTTAATATACGTAAAGCAGAAGCTTTATTTTCATGTTGGCTTTTACCGTCTTGACAAGTAACTATTAATCCTGTAGGTTCATGAGTAACACGGACAGCACTATCTGTTGTATTTACACTTTGTCCACCAGCACCACTTGAACGATACGTATCGATTCTTACGTCACCCATATTAAGATTAACTTCGACATCTTCAGCTTCAGGCAATACCAATACAGTAGCAGTTGAAGTATGAACTCTTCCCTGTGATTCTGTTTGGGGAACACGTTGTACACGATGAGCTCCTGATTCATATTTCATAAATGAAAAGACATTATCACCACTAATAGTAAATTCAATTTTACTAAATCCACCGGCAGCATTTTCTTCGGCGTTAGTTACTACTACTTTCCATTTCTTTGTTTCACAATATTTTACGTACATACGATATAAATCACCGGCAAAAATATTAGCTTCACTTCCACCAGCCGCACCTCTTATTTCACAAAGAACATTCTTTGTATCATTCGGATCTTTAGGAATTAAAAGAACTTTTAATTTTTCTTCTATTTTTGGGACAAGATGTCTTACTTCATCATATTCCATTTTCGCCATTTCAACGATTTCAGGATCGTCTTCATGCATCATTTCTTTTAAATCAACAACGTTTTGCAAAGCCTTTTTATATTCTATGTACAACGAAATAACCGGAGCTAAAGAACTTTGTTCTTTTGATAACTCAGTCATTCTTTTAATATTTTTCGAAATATCTGGTTCCATTAAAAGAGCATTAATTTCATTGTATCTCTCTTCCATTTTATCTAATCTATCTATCATATATATCACTCCGCATTACATTATATATCAATTATAATTTATTTTCAAATAATATTCCATTTGGTTTTCCAAGACGTTTCAAGAAATATATAACCCAAATCACTAATATTGTCCCTTTAATAATGCTTGAAGCACTTACACTCATCCAAATTCCCGAGTATCCTAGCGTTGCTCCAAGAAGAATTGCTCCAGGAATCCTTAGTAAATTTCCACTAATACTTACTACTGAAGGATAGAATGTTTTACCAAGTCCATTAAAAACTCCCGCTGTAGCAAGTTCTACAATCATAAATAACTGTGAAACACTTAATATCTCTAAATATATTTTACCAACTCTTAGTGTTTCTGGGTTACTAAAGAAAACACTAAATATTTGTTTTGCAAAAATAAATAACAATATATTAATAACAATTCCGTAAGGAATCAATAATTTCATTGAAACTTTATATCCTTCTTTAATTCTTTCATACTTCCTAGCTCCAAAGTTCTGTCCAACAAAACTAGCTAAAGCAACCTGGAATCCACTCGCAATCATCCACGCTACAGACTCAATTTGACTTCCCACTCTTTGAATAGCCATTGGTGCTTCCCCATAACTAAGAACCATTTTTGCAATAATCATACTAATAAAAGTAAACAACATACTTTGAATACCAACAAAAATACCTATCCTTGATATTTCCTTTAGAACTTTCCAATCAAAGCACTTAATAATTCTAACTTTGAAAGGACGATATTTCGATAAATAAATTCCAATATATATAATCAATATTGATGATTGCCCAATTACAGTAGCAATTGCTGCTCCTTTTACTCCCATACCTAACCCATCAATCGTTACTAAATTAAAAAGATTAATTTTGTCTAATATGAAGATTGGGTCCAAAATAATATTAAGAATTAGTCCTGATGATGTTACTAACAAAGTATTAAATGTTTTTCCTAAACCATCGTATACTCCATTGAACAAATTAACTAAGAAGAACGTTAATCCAAATGAAGTAACAATCTGCATATAACTAATAGCATATGCATCAATATTAGCATTTCCTGTATTAAACCAACCCACAAATAAATGAGCTCCGAAATATCCAAACAAACTATAAGCTAACCCTAAAACAAACATTAAAATAAGTCCATTATTACCAATCTTCTCAACAAGTTTCATATCATTCATACCTGCTGCCTGACTAACTTTTACACTTGTACCAATCTTAGCTAATAAAATTAGTCCGAATCCAAGCCATGGGTAAAAACCGACAGTTCCAATAGCGCTAACAGCCTCTTCAGGAACCAAACCTAGTTGATCAACTCTTGCAACCCAAAACATATCTGTTAAGTTATAAGCCATTTGGATTATACTTGTACCCAATGTTGGAAGAGCTACAAGAAGTAATGCTTTTAAAATACTACCTTGTGTTAAATCATATTTTCTTCTCATAATTATCACCTGTGAATTCAACTAGGTATTATATCAAACATCCTTAAAAAAGACTACTCTTTTAACCCGAAATTTGTTTTTATACATCGATTACTATATAATTAAATGGAGTTCAAAAAGAAACGGGGGACTACTATGGAAATATTAATATACATTATCGGTGGTGTTTTAGCAGGAATCGCAACTGGATTAGTAGGACTGAGTGCCGCCACAATAATAGCCCCTTTATTCGCTACTATGTTAGGGATGGATCCCTACACAGCAATAGGAATTGCTTTAGCTAGTGATGTTTTGGCTAGCGCTACTAGTAGCGCTAATTTTATTAAAAAGAAAAACATTAATATAAAACGAGCAAGTGTTATGGCAATAAGTGTAATACTATTCACGATAATTGGTAGTTACTTATCAAAAGACATGAACCCAAGAAATCTTAACGGAGTACTAAATATCTTCGTTGTAATTCTAGGTCTTAGATTTTTAATATATCCTGTAAAAAGTAATGCCCAATCAAAACTAATAAAAACAGGAAGATTCCTATTTATTCAATCATTAATTTGGGGAATTATAATTGGAATGATTAACGGATACTTTGGTAGTGGTGGTGGATTATCAATGCTAGCAGTATTAACTATGTTACTAGGCTATGACTTAAAAAAAGCGATTGGTACAAGCGTCTTTATAATGACATTTACAGCTTTAGTAGGTGCTTCAACACATATCGCAATATCAGGTACATTCTGGATTCCACTAATAATAACTAGTATAGCAGCATTTATAGGTGCTAACTTTGCCAGTATCTACGCTAATAAAATAAACAACGAAAAACTCAACAAAGTAATTGGTACATTCTTAATAATTTATGGTACATCACTTGTAATTGTGTACATCATTAATTTAACTTAAAAATACAAAAACCTTCAATTTGAAGGTTTTATTTTTTTAGTAAATTATCAATTACTTCCAAATCAATATCTTTTGTCTCTCTGTATATAATATCCGCTTTAAATAAAACATCTTTACTACCAATTCCAACAGCGAATATATTCGCTTTTTTTATAGCTTCAATTCCACTTACAGCGTCCTCTATTCCAATACAGTTCTCAACTGGGACACTTAGTTCATCACTTGCTTTAAGAAAGATATCAGGGTTTGGTTTGCCTTTTACTTCTGCTGGGTTAACAATATAGTCAAAATAATTGTATACTCCCATACTTTTTAAAAGACGAGGTCCGTTTTTAGAAGCACTACCTAGTGCGATCAATATCCCCATATCTTTCAATTTATTTAACAATCCAAGAACACCTTCAAATAGATTATCACTAGTAAACGATTTAATCATTTTTACGTAGATGTCATTCTTCTTAGTTGCGAGTTTCACCTTATCTTCTTCGTTATATTTATCATATATATTTCCTCTTTTTAATATTCGGTCTAAACTATCCATTCTTGAAACACCTTTTAGTGTTTCATTAAACTCCAAATCAATATCAACACCAAGTTCAGCAGCTAATATTTTCCATGCTAAATAATGCTGTTTTGATGTTTCTGTAAGAACACCATCTAAATCAAATATAACTAATCTAATATTATTCATAATAACTCCTTAAAAACTATATTTTTTCATCAATAATATTATATCAATATTCCTAAAAAATATAAACAAAAAGAAAAAACTATGAAATCATAGTCTTATTCTTCTTCATATATCATCTTAGCGAGAGGAAAAGGATCTAGGGCTCTTTCAAAGATACCCTGAATATATGAAATTAATACTCCATAATTAACAATCGGAATTGATTTGTCAGTTACTTGTTTTATACGATATAACATTTCAGTTTTATTTAACATGCAAGCACCACAATGAATTACCAGTTTTACTTCATCTAATTCTTTTGGGAATGAATATCCACTACTATATATAAATTCAAAGTCTTTACCAGTATACTGACGAAGCCATCTAGGAATTTTCACAGTACCGATATCATCGCTTTGGCGATGATGAGTACATCCTTCACTAACAAGTATTTTATCGCCATTTTGTAGTTTTTCAATAGCTCTTGCCCCTTTAACTAGTTCAATTAAATCTCCTTTGTTTCTAGCAAACAATATTGAAAAGCTTGTTAAAGCAATGTCTTTTGGTGTATCAGCTGATACTTGTGAAAAGACTTGTGAATCAGTTATTACTAATTTAGGTTTCGTACCTAGTTTATCTAGTGTTTCTCTTAATTCATGCTCTTTAGTTACAATAGCTATTGCGTCACTGTCTAAAATATCACGAATTGTTTGTTGTTGGGGAAGAATAAGTCTTCCTTTTGGGGCAGCTTTATCAATCGGAGTAACTAAAACAATGATATCTCCAGGATTAATTAAGTCACCAACAATTCTAAATTTGTCTTCTTGAATTTTTAATGTTTTACCAATAACTTCTTTTAATTCTTCAATACCTTTTTTTGATACCGCACTTACTTTATGAATAATATCTTTTTTAAAGATACTCGAAAAATCAGTTTCCTTATTATATAGGTCTGCTTTATTAGAAACTAATAAATATGGCTTTTGTCTTTTCTTAAATTCAATAATTAGTTTTTGCTCATTTGAGAACTCATCTTGATTAATATCAAATATGATTAATCCAATATCGGTCTTGTTTATAACATCATAGGTTCTATCAACTCTTAACTTTCCAAGTTCACCAGTATCATCTATTCCTGCGGTGTCAATTAATACAACTGGTCCTAAAGGTAAAATTTCCATTGTTTTAAATACAGGATCTGTCGTTGTTCCTGCATGATCAGAAACTAGTGAAATATTTTGGTTAGTAAGAGCATTAATAACACTCGATTTACCAACGTTTCTTTTTCCGAAAATCCCAATATGAGTTCGGTTGCTTCTTGGTGTTTTGTTCATACTCATTTTTTATTTCTCCTAACTAAACCTAGTCTTGTGATATTTTGTTATCTATGAAAGTGATTTGCCTAAGTTTTCTTTACATTTATCTTTGTTGACTACTACGTTATACTTGCATTCAATATTAAGTTTTATAACAGTACTTGCAGGCAGTTATAACGACTATAATAATGTTTTTAAATTCGCTATTTGTTTTTTAGTACCGCAGAAATGGTTGAGCTTTTTTGTTTGTCTTAATATTGTATTTTTCTATTAACAATGGAAATTTTTTTATATTGACTAGTTTATAAAAAATTTACATATTCAATATGTCTGAATTAACGTTAAAAATATCTA
>JAOZSP010000076.1 GCA_029939615.1 Candidatus Izemoplasma sp.
TATTGTGGTTTTGAAAACACGGAGTTTGATATGTTAATCCAGTTTGGACATTGTTGGCAAGATGGTGACTGGGATAATAAGATAACTCCAGGAAAATGGGCGAAAGGACAATTAAATGTAAAAGGCATAAAAGAAAGTTTCAATCACTGGCAACAAATGTTACATGGAATTGGTTGGAGTTTAATATATTGGCATAATCATGATCAACCTCGTGTTGTATCGCATTATGGGAACGATAAAGAGTTTCATAAGGAAAGTGCTAAAATGCTTTGCCAAAGCCTATATTTGATGCCAGGAACACCGATTGTTTACCAAGGTGAAGAAATCGGAATGGTTAATGTTGATTATCAAGAACTTAGTGATTTTAGAGATGTTGAAGTATTTACTGAATATGCAAATTTTATGAAATTTGGAGCATCACATGATGTTGCGATGCAAGCCTTAAGAAATCGTTCTCGTGATAACGCTAGAAGTCCATTCCAATGGGACAATAGTTTAAATTCCGGATTTAGTAAAACAACTCCATGGATAAAAACTGTGGGTAATTATAATGAGATAAATCTAGAAAAACAAAAAAATGATAATAACTCAATATTTAAAACTTATCAAAATATTTTTAAACTTCGTAAGAAATTACAAGCAAATAACGGTAAAATGGAATTTCTTGAGTTAGAAAGTAATGATTCATTTATCTACATCAACGAAACATCAAAAGGAACATTATTAGTTATTTCAAACTTTAAACCTTCTTCAATAACAGTTAAATTAAACATTAATTTATATAATTACCATAAAATCTTTTCAAATTATGATAAAATAGAGTTGTCGAAAGAGATGAATCTTAGACCATACGAATCTATTGTTTATTTTAAAGAAATTTGAGGTGATTATATGAAGGAATATCATGTATTAAGAATTTTTTCTGAAGAGTTGCAGAAAGAAAAAAGAATTTTTATTTATCTTCCCAGAAATTATTATACATCAGATAGTTTTTATCCTGTTTTATACATGCATGATGGACATAATTTATTTGATGATAAACAAGCTTTTGATAAAAAAAGTTGGGGCATTTTAGAAGCGTTTGAGAATGATCCTAGCATTCCAAAAGTTATTATTGTTGGAATTGAGACTGCTGGAGATTCACGTTCAGACGAGCTTGTACCATATGTTTATGAGTTTGAAGGTGTAAAGTATGGTGGAAAAGCTGATTTATATTTAAAATTTATTACAACAAATTTAAAACCGTATATTGATAGAAGATTTAGAACATTTAAATCTTCCAAGAATACTGGAATTATGGGATCTTCATACGGAGGACTGAATTCCCTTTATGCTAGTTTAGTTTATGGCTCGTATTTTACAAGGTTTGGATGTGTTTCAGGAGCTTTCTTCTATGGAGGATACTTTACCAAACTAAAAGATTTAGTCAAAAGTACTAACTTGCAATCGGTAAAGAAATTTTACATGGATGTAGGAACAACAGAAACTGATGATGAGAAAAAGAATGAAGAATATATCGAGTCTAACAAGGAAATGTATGAACTTTTAAGAAATAAAGTAGTAGAAAGCAATCTTCGATTTGATTTAATTGAAGGTGGAAGACATAACGAAAAGGATTGGGAAAAAAGGTTCCCAGAAATAATTAAATTTATGTTTAACGACTAAGACAACTAATTTGTTGTCTTTTTTTACGGATATACTTGACAAAAAGTAACGGGCGTTATAATATTAAAAGTAACAGATGTTATTTTTTAAATTTTAAGGAGGAATTTATATGAATACAATAAAATACAATAACAACATAATCCTTGATAAAGCATTTGAAATAGCTTTGGAAAGTGGATTTTACAGTATAAGTGTAAGAAGTGTAGCAAAGGCAGTAGGATGCTCAACAACCCCTATATACACTGCATATAGGAATATTAAAAATCTAATCAAGGCAACTAAATTTAAGGCTCTAAAAGTTATTGAAGAGATGGTTGCTTATCATTATACTGACATAGAGTTTTTAAATATTGGAGTAGGGAAATTACTTTTCGCTTCAAAGTATCCAAGACTTTATAAAGAACTATTTATTGATAATCCTGAGCAAGAAATCGAGAAAAGGTTAAGAGAAATATACTTAGAATTATTAAAAAAGGATTTAGTAGCAAAGTATATTTCAAAAACTGAGATCGAAGCGATTTTAAGTAAGATGTGGATAGTCACGCATGGAATTGGAACTATGATTTGTTCAAAATCAATTAAGCAATATGAAGTGAAAGATTTTATCACTATGCTTGCTGAACTAGGGGAACAACTTATTATGTCGATTTTAATGAAAAATGGAAATATAGGTAAGTATAGAGAAGAGTTTAACGCAAAAGGATTTACACGCATTAAACATGAATTTAATTGGAATATATGGATTTAAGAAAGGAAATAAAAAAATGAAACTAGTAAATAGAATAACCGCATTAACACTTGTAATGATTTTTAATATTATTGCACAAGTCACACATTTTGAAGTGAAAGATTTAAACCTAGTAGTACTAGGAATCTTAGCACTATTATTAATCAATTTAGGGTATAATCTTATAAAGTATAAAAAAGATTTTATTACATTAAGTATTTCATCAATAGCAATAATTGGTATTTCAGCAATATATATATTTCCAGCATTAGGAGATTTATATGTAAGAAATGTAATTGCATGGTTTTATGTAAGTCTATTTTTAATAGCAACAGTACCACAATTATTAAAACAAGAGCCATTCACTATTGCAATATCAAAAGGTGGATATCCAGAACCAGTAACAAAAACAAACTCATTTTTAAACATAAATTTACTTATTGCTTATATTTGGGCTGCAATTTTCCTACTAGCAATAATACTAACTATAATACCTTATAGTTCAAGCAAACTTATTAATACAATACTTTCAAATGTTCTACCAATAATTCCGCAAGTTACAATTGGGATATATGCTGCAGTAAAACTTCCAGAGAAGTTAATGGGAAGATTAAAGGCTGCTGCACCTAGGTTTGAAACAGTAGAAGATATGTTTGTATCAATGCCTTATGGATTAAATAAACAAGCCTCAAAAGGTGTAGACACAGTTGTTCAATTCCTTTTAAATGGCGATGAAAAAATTGAAGACCACTTTGTTATTAAGGATCAAATATGTACACATGTAAAAGGGTTACATCCAAATCCGAAAACTACAGTTATAGCGGACTCAAAATTATGGCTTGATATCTCTAACGGAGATATTTCTGGAGATGAAGAGTTCATAAAAGGTAGTTATCAAGTAGAAGGAGATGCGGATTTATTTCTAATCTTTGCATCATTGTTTGCTGCGCCCACATCAGTTAAAAAAGAGAAAAAGTCAAAGAAAAAGACAAGTACATTTGAGTACGCTAAATTTGCTCCGAAAAAAATAAAAAATATTGTAATATTTGATGGTGGAGCAAGAAACCAGAAATTCAGTAAAACAACATTTATGACAGATAACTTTACAAAAGGAGCTATTGAAGCCGGAGCTAATGTTGAATATATTAAATTAAGTAAAATGAATATAAAAGACTGCTCAGGATGTTACACATGTTGGACAAAAACACCAGGAGAGTGTATTTATAAAGACGATATGACAGAATTAAGAAAGAAATATAGAGAAGCAGATCTTGTTGTGTTTTCTTCACCATTATATATATTTAACGTAACGGGAACAATGAAAACATTTATGGATAGATTGCTTCCAATAATGGAACCTTATATGTTAAGTGATGAACATGGAAATACGCTTCATCCTGATAGATATCCTGAACTAGGAAAACAAGGATTTGTAGTGTTTAGTAGCGCTGGATTTCCAGAAGTTGATCATAATTTTGATGGATTAAGATCAATGTACAAATGTTGGAACTCACACAGTGAAAACATGGATTTAATGGGAGAGTTTTATTTAACAGCATCAGAAATCATTGTGCAACCAGTCTACAAAAAAAGAAGAGAAGGAATTGCAGAAGCATGTCAACTAGCTGGAAAACAAATTGTTGAAGAAGGATATATCTCTCAAAAGTATATGGATGTACCACAGGATGTAGGTACGACAAAAGAAACATTTAAGACTCAAGCCGATATGTTTTGGTCTACAATGGATGGTAAGGAATCATATTTAAAATCATGTCCTAAATTTAAGTAACAAGAAAATTTTAAAATGTATCATTAATAAAATAATCACTAAATATCTTGCATAGAGAACTAACACCAAAAATACTTATAGGTGTTAGTTCTTTTTAAATGTTTTCTAAGAAACAGCAATCTCAATGATAAAAAAAATTTAAGTTGATTCCTTCTTAATTTTACATAATATTTAGTTTGAAAAACATATCGTTTTTTCACAAAAATAAATGCCTATTTCCTTTAATTATTCTATATAATATGATATATTAATATATATAATTTATTAAAAGAGGTAGAATAATGAATGAAACTAAAAAACTGACAAGAAGAGAAGAACGAGAAGAAATTATTAAAGCATTATATCAAATCGATATCAATAAAGATGAGATATCTTTTTTGAGTGAAATCGAATTTGTTAATAACAGTGTAAAAGGTATAACTGAACATGTAGAAAAAATTGATGAAATAATTGTTAATAATTTAACAAAATGGAATATCAATCGTTTAACATATATTGATCGAGCAATTATTCGTTTTGCAACATACGAATTGTATTATACAGAAACCCCTCATGAAATAATTATTAACGAAGCACTAAATCTAACAAGAAAGTACTCTGATGAGGGTGATAATAAGATGGTTGGATTTACTAACAAGGTACTTGACAATATAAAAAATTACTTGAAAAAGTAGGGATTGAATTGGAAGAAAAACAATATTTAACAGTTACAGCTTTAACGAAGTATATAAAATATAAATTCGATAAAGATGCGCATTTAAAAAATGTGCTTTTGAAAGGTGAAATATCAAATTTTAAACACCATTCAAGAGGACATTTTTATTTTACTTTAAAAGATAAAAAGGCCCAAATAAGTGCGATCATGTTTGCCTCAAGTAGTAAAAAAGTATTATTCAGACCAATGGACGGAATGAGTGTTCTAATTGAAGGGTATATTACTGTTTATGAAGCTAATGGTGGGTACCAAATTTATGTAAAAAGCATGAACGAAGATGGTTTAGGAGATTTATATTTAGCTTATGAACAATTAAAGAAAAAACTTAGTAACGAAGGAATATTTGATGAAAGACACAAAAAAGTTATTCCTCGTTTTCCAAAAACAATTGCTGTTTTAACTAGTCCTACAGGAGCAGCTGTTAGAGATATAATAAATATTGTAAACCGGAGATATCCTTTAGCAAAAATAATTGTTTATCCTACTTTGGTTCAAGGTGAATTTGCTAAAGACAGTATTATTACACAAATTAAAAAAGTAAATATGGATAATTTGTGTGATGTTATTATACTTGGTCGTGGTGGTGGAAGTATTGAAGACTTATGGCCTTTCAATGAGGAATTAGTTGCTTATGAAATCTTTAATTCAAAAGTACCGATAATAAGTAGTGTTGGCCATGAAACTGATTTTACAATTAGTGATTTCGTTGCTGATTTAAGAGCACCTACACCTTCAGGGGGAGCGGAACTTGCAGTTCCTAATCAAGATGATTTAAAAGCGTATCTTACTTCGATAAACAATCAAAATAGACTTGCTTTAAGTAGATTATTAAAACAAAAGCAAAACTCATTAAATAATATATCAAAAAGTTATATTTTTAGAGATCCATTAAGAATAACTGAGCAAAAGTCAAGAAATTTGGATCACTTAAATCAAAAATTACAATTGCTTCATCCCGGTAATTTACTAAGAAAAAGCCAACAAGACATTAAGTTGCAAACAAAAAGAATGCAAGACTACTATTTACGAATTTTGAATAAAAAGCAAAATAGTTATATACTAAAATTGAATAAACTAGAATTATTAAATCCTTTATCGATTATGAAAAAGGGATATAGTGTAACAAAGTTAAATAATAAAATAGTTAAAAATATTACAGATGTTTCATCTAATGACAATATCAATATATTAGTTACTGATGGAGTAATTACTGCAAGAGTAATAGAGACAAGAAAGGATGATTTGTAAAATGGCTGAAAAGAGTTTTGAACAAGCTTTAGAAGAATTAGAAACGCTTGTCAAAGAATTAGAAAACGGTGAAATTGAATTAAGTAATGCTGTAAAGAAATATAATAAAGGTATGGAGTTAAGTAAACATTGTCATGATTTACTGAAAGATGCTGAAGGTGTTATAGTGAAGATGATGAAAGATGATGAATTAGTCGATTTTAACAAGTAAGAGGTGCATATTATGATTGATTTATATGATATAAAAGACCCAAGTTTTTTAAATGATTTAGATATCAAGGAATTAGAAGAACTGAGTAAAAACATTAGACAGTTTATAATTGAAAAGGTTTCAAAAACCGGAGGACATTTGTCTTCTAATTTAGGTGTAGTAGAACTTACTATTGCATTACACAAGGTTTTTGAAAGCCCTAAAGATAAACTGATTTTTGATGTTGGACATCAAGCATACACACATAAAATCTTGACTGGACGAGCAAAAGATTTTGATACACTAAGACAATACAAAGGATTAAGTGGGTACTTAAAAAGAAGTGAAAGTATTCACGATATTTATGAAGCAGGACATAGTTCTACAAGTATTGCTGCAGCTGCTGGAATTGAATTTAGTAAGAAGTACATTGGTAACTCTTACAAAGTAATTCCAATTATTGGGGATGGAGCATTAACTGGTGGAATGGCATTTGAGGCACTTAACTTTTTAGGTGGACATAGTGATCATCAACCAATTATTATCCTTAATGATAATGAAATGAGCATTAGTGAAAATATTGGATATTTATCAAATGTCTTAAATGAAATTCGCGGGAAAACCACTTATCGTAAAATAAAGGCGAAAACTGCAAAATTAATGCCTCGATTTATTAGAAAATTGACTTTTAAAGTTGAAAGAGCTGTCAAAGGATTTTTAAGTAATAATACATTGTTTGATGATTTAGGATTCTCTTATTATGGTCCGATAAACGGACATAAAATGAAAGAACTTATCAAATACTTAAGAATTGCTAAAAACAAAGGGCTTATTGGTGGTTATCCTGATGGTAC
>JAOZSP010000077.1:0-1141 GCA_029939615.1 Candidatus Izemoplasma sp.
AAACAAAGGTATTGGAGCATATAGTGGTGGAACATGTAATGAAACAAATATTAGTGCTGAAGTAACAACCAATATTGCTATAGCTTGTGAAGCAAAACAATGTTTAGCAAAACCAGGTATGGGTACTGATGAAGGAATAATGATTGTTGGTAATGTAATGAATAGAACATTGGCTTTAATTAATAACAAATAAGGGTGATTTTATGAAATCAAGTGCAGGAACATACGAATCAAGTGATTGCTTAATTACTACTACTAAAAATGATACTTTAGAAATTATTATTGAAAGTATTGTTTTTGAGCAATTTGGTGATCAAATAAAGAAAGTAATTTTAAATACATTGGAAGAACACAACATTCTTACAATAAAAGTAGAATGCTTTGACAAAGGAGCACTTGATTACACTATAAAATCACGTTTAGAAACTGCATTAAAAAGAGGTGGCTACATTGAATAGAAGTTATTTATTTATACCCGGGAATACTCCAAGCATGCTTCAAAACTTAGATGTATTTGAAAGTGATGCGATAATAATTGATTTCGAAGACAGCGTTGCTCTATATAATAAAGATGCTGCTCGTATTTTAGTAAGCAATTTCTTAAAAAAATATAACTTTGAAAATATCGAAATATTTATACGAATTAATGATGCAAGTTCAGAGTTCTTTTTAGAAGATGTTAAGAATACATGTGAGCTTAATATAACTGGATATGTTTTACCAAAAGCATTACCTGAAGATGTAAAACAGTTAAACAAACTAACAAACAAATTAATAATCCCAATTATTGAATCACCAATGGCAGTATTAAGAAGTGAAGAAATTGCAGTTCTTCCTAATATTAGAGGATTATTACTTGGAGCAGAAGATTTAACAAAAGAATTAAATATTTCACGAACTCTTGAAGGAACAGAAATTTTATACACTAGAAGTAAAATTATTTTAATATGCTCAGCATATAATATCGATAGTATTGATACTCCATGGACGGATAAAGATAATGTAGATGGTTTATTAACAGATACCTTAAATGCTAAGAATTTAGGTTTCACTTCTAAATCATCAATACATCCTAATCATATAGATATTATTAACACAGCATTTACACCCTCAGAAAGAGAAATATTAGAAGCAAAGAGAA
>JAOZSP010000077.1:1151-7188 GCA_029939615.1 Candidatus Izemoplasma sp.
AAAGCAGAAACCACTAAAAAAGGTGCTTTTTCATTAGATGTTAAAATGATTGATTTACCAATCATTGACAAAGCAAAGAAAACAATAGAAAAAGCAAGAAAATATAATTTACTGTAGGTGATTATTATGAATCAAACTGACAAAAAAACTAAAAAAATCATCAAGAATTTTGATGAGTTTTTTAAGTTAGTAAATATTCATGAAAACAAGAATATTTCATTTCACCATCACTTACGTAATGGTGATTATGTAATAAATAGGGTTCTTGACTATTACTTCGATAAGAATGTTACAAATATCAATTTATTTCCAAGTTCTATTTTTCCAAAGTATACCAAGATTTTATCACTAATAAAGAATAAGCAAATTAATGATATCACAACAAATTATTGTAATGGTCCTGTTGCTGAATACATAAGTAATTATGGGTTACCTGGTAATTTAATAATGCAAACTCACGGTGGGAGAGCACGTGCTATATTAGAAGGTAAAAGCAAAATTGATATTGCTTATGTTGCTGTACCATATGCTAATTTACAGGGTAATGCAATTGGTTATAGAGGAAAGAATAAATGTGGTAGTTTAGGATATATAATCCCAGACACATTAAAAGCTAAAATAGTTGTGCTAGTTACAGATACTTTAGTTGATGAAATAATTGAAAATCCTGAAATTAAAAGTGAGAACGTTGATTATATAATCCAAGTAGATGCTATTGGAGATAACTTAGGAATTGTTAGTGGAACAACAAGTATTACAACTAATCCTATCGGTGTAAAAATCGCTAAAAATACATCTTCTTTGTTAAATGAATTAGGATTAATTAAAAACGGATTTAGTTTTCAAAGTGGAGCTGGAGGAATATCTTTACGAGTTACAAAAGATGTAAAAGATATTATGATTAATAAAAACATCAAAGCTAGTTTTTTCAGTGGTGGAATTACTAAATATCACGTTGAAATGTTAGAAGAAGGACTAGTAGATAGATTATACGATGTTCAATGTTTTGATTTAGAAGCCGTGGAATCGTTAAACAGAAATAAAAAACATTTTGCTATAAGTGCTTCACAATATGCCAACCCAAATAACAAAAATCAGATAATAAAAGACCTAGATGTTGTTATATTAGGTGCTACAGAAATTGATTATGATTTTAATGTCAATGTAACAACTGATTCTCATCAAACAATTATTGGTGGTAGTGGAGGACATAGTGATACAGCAACAGAATCGAAAGTATGCGTTATTGTTTCACCTTTAATAAAGGGAAGAATTCCCATTATTAAAAACCGAGTTACAACAATCACAACATTAGGTAAGAATATTGATTGTTTTGTTACTGAAAGAGGTATTGCTATTAATCCAAATAGAACTGATTTATTAGAAAAACTAAAGAATACTAAATTACCTATTATTGAGATTGAAGATCTTGCAAAAATCGCATATAAATATACAGGGATACCAAGAGATATAAAAGATGAAGAAAAGGTAATTGGTATTATTGAAGATAGAACATTTGAAGTGATAGATAAATTATATCAAAAGAAGAAGACAACTTAGTTAAAAAGTTGTCTTTTGTTTTTATTACTAAAAGTAGTATAATTATATTGGAGTTAAATCTTATTAAAGGGAGTGAAATATATGTTCAAAATTAAAGAAGTTATCTTAGAAGAAGAAAAACTGCTTTTGATTGGCTTTTTACACCAATATGGATTAGATTATGAATACGATATAAACTATTCGATATTAATTTATGATGAAGAGAAACTAATTGCAACTGCATCACTTGCAAACAATGTGATGAAGTGTTTTTTAGTTGCTAATGAATATAAATCAAAAAATATAACAAGTTTACTGTTTGAACATTTAGTAAATGAATTGCATCAACAAGAAATTAATCATTATTTCGTTTTTACTACTCCTGATAATGAAAAAGTATTCACAAGTTTAAATATGAAAAAGATAGTTATAACAATGAATACTGTCCTTCTTGAAGGTGGTGCCCATATTGATGATGTTTTAGCAGATTTAAAAAATGAGTATAAGATTAGTAATGAAAAAAAGGCAGCGGTTATCATAAATGCAAATCCAATGACCTTGGGACATTTATACTTAATTGAAACAGCGGCTAAAGAGAATAAGGAAGTACTTGTTTTTGTAGTTAGTGAAGATCTATCAAGTTTTCCATTTATAGATCGTTTTGAAATTATTAAAGAAGCTACAAGACATCTAGATAACATTACAGTTTTACCTACATTAAGTTACCTTGTATCAAAACTAACATTTCCAAAATACTTTTTACGTGAAGATCAGCTAATTAACGACGAACAAACACTTGTTGATGTTCTTGTTTACAAAGAGTATTATACAAAGATATTTAATATTAAGAAAAGGTACTTAGGAGAAGAACCTTTTAGTTTTAATACAAATAAATATAACCAGGTATTAAAAAGTTATTTAGGAAATCATATAGTCATTGTTCCTAGAAAAGAAGTAATGAAAAACGCAATAAGCGCATCTTTAGTTCGAAAATTAATCAAAACAAATAAATTGGATAAAATTAAAGAATATGTACCAGAAGCTACATGTAAATATCTACAAAGTGGAAAAGGTAAAAAAGTCATTTCTATAATTCAATCAAAGAAACTAGGAAGGCACTAATGAATAATATTTTAAAGGCAAGAGAAATAAGAGCAAAACATATTGAGCAATTAATGAAAGACAACTTCAATAAAACAGTAGTAGTTTTGAAATCCAATGTTGTTGGAGCAAACAAAAATCCTCGACAAATGAAATTTGTGTGTAAATTTTTCAATGATATTGTACTTAATATTTTTAAGGATAAAATTATTAAATACGGACAAGTTCTAAGTGAAGATGGAGATTATTGCTATTATGTTATAAATGAATTAGGTTCTTTAGTAAAAGTGCGTACAATTGAAATTGAAGAGTACTATCAATTAGGACGACTAATTGATATTGATGTTTATAATGAAAAATCAATATCAAGACAAGATTTATCTTGTGAGATGAGACGTTGTTTGATTTGTGATAATTATGCTCATATTTGCTCTAGGAATAAAGTTCATACTGAAGATGAAATTTTTAGTAAGGTTAAAGCAATTACAGAGGACTTCTTAGAAACTCATATTATCAATATAGTTATAAAAGCTATTTTTACTGAATTAGAATTATATCCAAGTTTTGGTCTTGTATCACACCGTGATACTGGGTCTCATACTGATATGAATTACGAGACTTTTATTAAAAGTACTTTTGCTATTAAGAAATATATCTTAAAATATGTAATTGCAGGATTCGAAGAGGATATAAACCCGTTAGATCTTCAAAAAATAGGTATACAAGCAGAACAAAGTATGTTTAAAGCAACAAATGGAATTAACACTCATAAAGGGTTGATTTATTTATTAGGGATTTTCCTTCCAGCTTTAACAAAAACGATAATAAATAATGAAAACGCTGAATATTTAAATAAGGTAATTCAATATATTAGTGAAACTATCGTTGGTGATTATTATGAGAATATCAATAACAAGGAAAACCTTTCTAATAGTGATAAAGTATATTTGAAATATGGTATTAAAGGAATAAGAGGAGAATCGTTACAAGGGCTAAAAGAAATGTTTGATGCACCTGATTTTGATAATTTAGACGAAGGTATTTCCCATCACGATTGCTTAATATACTTAATGAGTAAATTAGATGATACAACAATTATCCATAAAAATGATCTTGAGACACTTAATAATGTAAAATCAGATATGAAAGAATTAATAAATTGCGGAGGATATGCAAAAAACATCAAGAAAGTAAAAAAACTATCTGATGAATATAAAGAAAAACATATTTCACCTGGTGGTAGTGCAGATATGCTTGTTATTAAGATTATTTATGAAAAATTAAAATATTTAATAAATGATAAATAAAAGAACTTTTCAATTTCAAAAGTTCTTTATAATTTAAATTTTATTCCTTGATAACTATTTCTTTTACGCAATTCCTTATCTATTTCATTCATAACAATGAATTTCTTTAGACTCCACAAAGGCTCAATAAGAAGTTCCTTAGGACTATCGCCGGTTAAACGGTGGATAATTATTTTTGGATCTAAGATTTCTAGTTGATCACAGACAATATCCTTATATTCATTTAATGTTAAAATTTTAAATGGATTGTCTAGATAAAGTTTTCCTAAAACTGTTTTTTTCATTATGTGAAGTAAATGAATTTTTATACCTTGAATATCTTGGTGATTTAAAAATTGGACTGTTTCTAACATATCCTTTTTTGATTCAATATGAAAACCATTTATGATATGAACGACAACATTGATATTTCTTTTACGTAGTTCCTGTACCGCAGTAACGAAACACTCTAAAGTGTGAGCTCGATTAATAAATTTACTTGTTTTCTCCTGGATTGATTGAAGGCCTAATTCGATTGTTAGATAAGTTTTATTGTTTATTTCATCAAGTAAATTATATGTTTCTTCACTAAAAGCATCACATCTAGTAGCGATACTTAAACCAACTATATTTTCATCTAGACTTAAAGCTTCATAATATAGTTTTCGTAGTTTTGATATTTCTGCATAAGTATTTGTATTCGCTTGAAAATAAGCGATATAGAGAGCATCATTCCATTTCAAACTCATCATTTCTTTAACATTATCAAATTGTGTTTGTAAGGAATTTAGCTTATTACCAGCATAGTCTCCACTACCACTTTCACTACAGTAAATACAACCGCCTAGTCCACTCTTGCCGTCTTTATTTGGGCAAGTGAAATTACCGTTTAAAGATACTTTAAAAACCTTTTTACCAAACAATTGTCTATAAAAAGCATTTAATGTATTATAGGGTTTCTCTTTTGTCATCAAATTCATAATTACACCTCACAAACATTTTACCACATTTTTGAATTTTTTGTGTTATAATGACTAAAGGTGGTTAAGATGTATAATAGATTTAAAGATAGTATAGTGTCTCCTAAAAAAATTGTTGGGTTTAGAAATGATTCACTTGTAAAAGTGTTTATTTATATATTATTCTTTTCGATGTTACTTGGGACAAGAACTATTATCGAAGTAGTTACATTTAAAGGAATAACACCTACTTATCGTGAAACCTTAATTCATGATTTTCATGTAGTTGATGAATCATGTATAATAGATAACGCAAATGTTGAATGTGATGTTCAAGAAAACACCTTAGTTTATGAAGATTTAATGTTATCATATTATATTGATTCTCGTAATGAGATGGAGATTAATAGCTATGGTGAAAACTATAGTTTAGTATTTCATAAAGACAGTATTCATTTTGTTTTGAATAACACTGCAATCTATGAAATGAAAATAAGTGAGTTACCTTCAAAATTTCATAACATAGATTTTGAATTACAAACAACTGATCCAAATGTTTTTTATAATGATTTATTTGATGCGATTGATTTATTATTCATGTCAACAAGAAATATATGGGCACCTATGATAATAATAATTGATATCTTTAGTAGTTTACTAATGTTTCTAGTGTTTATACTAATTAGTGCATGGATGCTTAAACTGCGATTTAAACCAGTAAGATTCAAAGAGGTGTTCATTATGACTTCTTACTCTTCAACGGCTTTATATATCATATTAATACTGAACAGTTTATATAATATGAGTTTCTTCATTATTATAATACTGGTAATAGCAGCATTTAGACAAAACAATCAGTTAAGTACGGAAATATATCGGAGATTAAACAAAAACCTTGATAAGAAATAATGTCTATGTTATTATATTTTTATAAATACGAGGAACTAGAAATAGTAGTAAAATATTAATCTTATAGAGACCTAATGGTGGTGTGAATTAGGAGATTAAATTTATGAATTAGTCTAGGGAGTAAAATAAGTGCAACTCGGGAGCTTATTTCGTTAGACTTGCGTTAAAAGATAAAGTGCTAGATTATTCTAGAACAAAGGTGGTACCGCGGAAATTATTTCGTCCTTATTTTTAAGGACGATT
>JAOZSP010000009.1 GCA_029939615.1 Candidatus Izemoplasma sp.
GAACTATAATAAACTATCCTGGGAACTATAAGCTTTTGTATAACGATTTTTTATATGAATTTCAAGTTGTACCTGGAGTCACAGGGATAGAGGATGGGGCAATTTATAACAATCCTATAACACCTTTGATTTCATCTGGGAATATATATTTGAATAATGATTTATATATATCAGGAACTGAGATTTCAAATCCTGGGAATTATATATTACAGATTATGGGAATAAATGGATATTTAGAGGAATATAGTTTCACTATTACATCTAATATGTCAGGAATTCTTCATAACCAAAATTATTCGGAATCTGTTGAAATACAATTTAGCGGGAATGCATTCTTAAATAACTCTTATATTGAGTCTCCATATGTTGTTAGTGAAGACGGAGAATATATTTTAAAAATACAAGGGGAGAACAACTATTTAGAGACATATTATTTCAAAATAGAAAAGCCCGAAGAGGAAACGTCACTAATCAGTTTTATACAAAAATTTGATGTAGTATTTTTAGGAGTAGTAGTAATAAGTGGAGGATTAATTTTGAAGAAAAAGTAATAGTTTTACTTTTTCTTTTTTACGTTACTTTGTTAATTGTGTTATAATTTATATGGTGGTGATTGTATGCCTTTTACTCATTTACATGTTGAGACAAATTACGCGATGAATGGCTCGAACATAAAAATTGAAGAATTAGTAAAAAAAGCTGTATCTTATGGATACAGTTCTTTAGCGATTACCGATCCTAAAATGTATGGTGTCATAAATTTCTATAATACTTGTAGAAAAAATAATATTAAGCCAATTATTGGCATTAGTATTAAACTTGAAGGATTAAAACAGGGGTTTATTAATTGTTTGTTAGTATTTGCAAAAAATAATGTTGGATATCAAAATTTACTCAGAATATCAAGCTTAGATAGTATAAATGGAGTTGTTAGTTTATCTGATATTAGAGCGAATAATAAAGGAATTATTGTAGTAATTATCAGTGATGAAAGTGAACTTATAAACTATTATAAGAATAATCAAAAAAACGAAATTTCAGAATTCAAGGAAATGCTCGAGTTGCATTTTGAAGATTATTATTTAAGCGTTTCTAAAGATGATCAATTTAATGATGAACTAAGTAAATTATTTAGTTTTATTGTTGTACCAAAAGTAAGCTATTTAAATGAAGATGATTTAGATTTATCTAATACATTGAAAGATATATTTTCAATTGATTCTAATGGTATGTTAGGAGTAATTGATGTTAATCATTTTACTTCACTCGATGAAGTAAAAAAACAGTATAAAGGTTATGAGAAAGCAATTAAGGAAGTAGGAAATTTAGTATCAATGTGTGATGTTACGATTGATTTTACTAAAACATTTTTACCTAAATATAAAGTTAAGAATAATATTAGCTCAAAAGACTATTTATATGCATTGGCATCAAAAGGACTAAACAAGAGACTTAAAGGTCTTAAGGTGAACCGAAAAGTATACAATGATAGATTAGAGTATGAGTTAACTGTTATTGATCAAATGGGATATAATGATTATTTTTTGATTGTTTGGGATTTTGTGAAATACGCTAAGCAAAATAAGTACTTAGTAGGTCCAGGTCGAGGTAGTGCCGCAGCTAGTTTAGTGTCTTATTGTTTAGGAATTACAACTGTGGATTCAATTAAGTATGGTCTTGTGTTTGAACGTTTTTTGAATCCGGAAAGAATTACATTACCGGATATTGATATGGATATACCAGATGATAAAAGAGATGATGTTATTAAATATGTTCGTAATCATTACGGGATTGATCGAGTTGCATCAATTTGCACATTTGGGACATTTAAATCTAAATCTGCTTTACGTGATACAGCACGAACACTAAACTTTTCAGGTGTTTTACTGAGCCAAATCGTAAAAGAAACAGATAAATATAAAACGATAGATGAAATGGTGAAAAATTCATCTGAAATTCAAAATGTTATGAAACAAAATCCTGATGCATTGAAACTGTTAAATATAGCTTCAAAAGTTGAAGGATTACATCGTCACGTTTCAACACATGCTGCAGGTATAATTGTGACAGAAGATAAAATGACAAATCACACTCCTGTGCAACCAGGACTTCTTGATATGATGCAAACACAGTATGAGGCAAAGGATTTAGAGAAACTGGGATTACTAAAAATTGATTTTTTAGGATTAAGAAATTTAACTAGTATTGATAAGATTGTCTCTTTAATAAATGAAAAAGAGAATAAGAATATCGATATTTATAAAGTTCCTTTAGATGATAAATTGACTTTTGAGCTATTAAAAAAAGTGCAGACAACTGGACTGTTTCAGTTGGAATCAAAAGGTATGAGAAGTTTAATCGGGCAAATGCAAATTAATTCATTTGAAGATATAGTAACAATTCTTGCGTTGTTTAGACCTGGGCCTATGGAGAATATTCCCTCATACATTAGAAGAAGAAATAAAGAAGAGGTAGTAACTTATCCACATAAAGTAATTGAAAAAATACTTGAACCTACAAATGGAATTATTATATATCAGGAGCAAATTATTCAAATTGCTAGTTCATTTGCGGGTTACAGTTTAGGAGAAGCGGATTTATTAAGAAGAGCAGTAAGTAAAAAACAGCAAGATATATTACAAAAAGAACGATTTAATTTTGTAGCGAAAGCTAAAGTACAAGGGCGAGAAGAAAAAACAAGTAATGAAATTTATGATTACATAGTTAAGTTTGCGAATTACGGATTTAATCGTGCTCATAGTGTTGCTTATGCAATGGTTTCTTACTGGATGGCTTATTTAAAAGCTAATTATCCTAAATACTTTATAAGTATCTTAACGACGAGTGTTATCGGTAGTGAATCACAAATGAAAGAATACATTTTTGAAGCTAATAAATTGAATGTTAGAATATTGAAACCATCAGTTAATTATTCAGAGATGATATTTAATCCTGAAGGAGATAAACTTAGGTACCCTCTTTTAGGTATAAAGAATCTTGGTAAAACAACAGCTAATGAACTTATAGAAGAAAGAAAAAAAGGGTTATATAAGTCGTTTTTTGACTTTATTTCTAGAACACATAAGTTGTTAAATAAACGTGTTTTAGAATCACTTATTTACGCAGGAGCTTTAGATGAATATGAGTATTCAAAAAAAGCAATGATTGAACAATTAGAGGAAGTTATTAATTTCTCTTTATATGGTGATTTTATTTCCGAAGATGAATTTGTAATTGAGAATTATCAAGAATTCAATTATAAAATACTTGAAGAAAAAGAGAAAAGTGTTTTAGGATTTAATCTGTTTGTAAATCCATTGTTATCTCATGAAGAGTATATTAAGAAATATAAACTATCTAAGCCATCAACGATTTCTAAAAAGGATATAGGAAAAGAACTACGAGTTGTCGCGATTTTATCCCGTATTCGAAAAATAAAGACAAAGAATAATCAAGAAATGGCATTTATAACTTTAGAAGATGAATACAAGAAAATTAGTGGTGTTTTATTCACTAGTACTTATCATCTATATCGAGATATTTTAGAAAAAAGCAAGGTATATTTACTTAAAGGGGAAATTGAAGAGAGAAATAATGAGTTACAATTGGTAATAAGAAATATTCATTTATTAGATTAATACAAGCGTATACATTTGATAATCATTATAAATTTTAAATCTATTATGATATACTTAAATTGGTGGTGATTTAAATGAAAAAAATTGCGGTTATGACATCAGGTGGAGACGCTCCTGGAATGAATGCGGCCATTAGAGCGGTTGTTCGATCAGGACTTCATTATGATTTGGAAGTTTATGGAATAAGTTATGGATACAAAGGTCTTTGCGAAGGAGATATTAGAAAGTTAGATAGATATGATGTGACTAGAATTATTAGTCGTGGTGGAACGATTTTAGGAAGTGCAAGATATCCTGAATTTCAGGAAAGAAAAGTCAGAGAAAAAGCAGTTGAAAAACTGAATGAGTTAGGAATAGAAGCAGTAATTGTAATTGGTGGAGATGGTACATATCGAGGTGCTCAGGCATTAAATGAGATGGGTATAAAATGCATTGGATTACCAGGAACAATTGATAATGATATATCTTCAACGGATTATACAATAGGATTTTTCACTTCACTACAAACAGTAGTTGATAGTATTGATAAATTAAGGGATACATCAATGTCTCATAAAAGATGTAGCGTAGTAGAAGTTATGGGTAGATATTGTGGAGACTTATCTTTATACGCTGGAATAGCTGGAGGAAGTGAATTTATTATTACTCCAGAAACCGGATTTGATAAAGAGATATTAATTAATGGATTAACGTCTTCTCATGAAATTGGTAGAAAACACGCAATTGTTGTTGTTACTGAAAATATGGTAAACGTACATGAATTGGCAAAAGAAATAGAAGAAAGAACTGGATTTGAAACAAGAACAACTGTTTTAGGTTATGTTCAACGTGGTGGAGACCCAGTGGCTTTTGATCGTGTTCTTGGAACTGAAATGGGAGAATACGCTGTGCAATTATTAGTTAATGGTAAATCAGGAAGAGCAGTAGGATTAAAAGCAATGGATTATGTTGATTACGATATAAATTTCGCATTAAATAAGAAAAGAGAAATTCCCAATAAACGCTATGGAATAATTGGGAGACTAAAATAGGAGATGATTATATGATTCCTTTCAATCAAACTAAAATAATTTGTACAATTGGACCAGCTTCAAACAGTTTTGAAGTAATGAGAGATTTAGTAAATGCAGGAATGGATGCTATGAGAATGAATTTTTCTCATGAAACTCAAGAATCACATTTAGGTAGAATGGAGACTCTTGAAAAAGTTAATAAAGCGCTTGGAACTCATGTTGCTGCTTTATTAGATACAAAGGGACCAGAAATAAGAACCCACCTATTTAAAGATGGAAAAGCAACAATTAAAGAAGATGACGAAATTACTGTTCATATGGAAGAGGTTCTAGGAGACAGTAAACATTTTAGTGTTAACTATCCTAATCTTTATAAAGATATAAAAGTTGGAGAAATGATTTTAGTTGAAGATGGATACTTAGAATTAGTTGTTACTAAAATTGACAAAGCAAAAAAACTTATTATTACAAAAGCTAAAAACACGCATACTGTAGGAAATAGAAAAGGTATTAATGTACCGGGAGTTAAATTAAATTTAGACTTTATATCACGAAAAGACTATTCTGATATTAAATGGGGTTGTGACAATAATGTTGATTTTATTGCTGCTTCGTTCGTAAGAAGAGCTAGTGATGTACAAGAAATTCGAAATATCATGAAATATAGCGGTAATAATGACATTCAAATAATTTCTAAAATAGAAAATAAAGAGGGTGTTGAGAATATAGATGAAATTATCGATATATCTGATGGTATTATGATTGCTCGTGGTGATTTAGGTGTTGAAGTACCAGCTGAAGAAGTACCTGTTATTCAAAAAGACATTATTAACAAGTGTCTAGCTAAAGGGAAAATAAGCGTTACAGCTACACAAATGTTAGAATCAATGATTTTACATCCAAGACCTACAAGAGCGGAAGTTAGTGATGTTGCAAATGCTATTTATGATGGAACAGATGCAATTATGCTAAGCGGTGAAAGTGCAATTGGGAAATACCCTGTTGAGAGTGTTGAAACAATGAATCGTATTGCTAGACGTATTGAAGGACAGTTGGATCGTAGAGATTTAGTAAGACGAGCTAATAAAGATAGTAAAGCTTCTGCAATCGATACATCAATTGCAGTTAGTGTTGCATATACTGTTATTCAGAGTAAGGTTGATCTAATAATTGTTCCTACTATAAGTGGTGGAACAGCTAAACATTTATCTAAGTTTAGACCTAATGCTCGCATCTTAGCTTTAACTACTACTGATAAAAATGCAAAAGGATTACAACTACATAGTTGTGTAGAACCTGTTGAATTTGAATTAGTTTCAGATACAGAAACAGTAGTTAAAAACGCAATAGCACTTGCTAAAAAAGAGTATGGAATAAAAAAAGGAAGTCGTGTAATTATTACTGGTGGATTCCCAATTGGGGCACCTACTAACGGAATGAGAATACTTGATATCAAATAAGACTAGATATAAATTCTAGTCTTTTTTTTGTGTCAAAGATAATTTTGAAGATAATTTAAAAAAAGGGAAAAAACATTTGCATTACTATATTTTGTATGCTACTATATTTCGTATAGTACCATACAATGTGTAAAGGAGGTGCTTACAGATGAGCACACAATTAAAAAAAGGAGTACTTGAACTTGTTGTATTAAGTAAGATTAATGAGCATGATAGTTACGGATATGATATATATCAAGAGATAAGTCGTAATATGGCAATAAGCGAAAGCACAATTTATCCAATCCTAAGAAAACTTACAAAAGAAGGTTTATTTGAAACGTATTTACGTGAATCTTCAGAAGGTCCACCGAGAAAATACTTTCGAGTAACAGGAATTGGAAAAGCGAGATTGGTTCAACTAAGGAAAGATTGGAGCAAATTTCAAAGGGTAGTTAATATGATGATTAGGAGTGATCGATATGAATAAACTAGATTTCTTAAGGAGACTAGATAAAAATCTAAGTGTATTAGATAAAGAAGAAAGAAGAGAAATATTAGCATTTTATGAAGAAAGATTTTATAATGGAACAATTTATGAAAACAAAACAGAAGAAGAAGTAATTGCAGAACTAGAAAATCCTGATGCAATTGCTAAAAACGTTTTAGAAGAATATGGTGTAAGTCCCAAATTTGTGAAAGTAAAGGAAGAAAGATATTCAAAAGTTAGTGTAGCACAAGTTATTGTTTTATTAACATTTGATTTACTTATAGCTTCTTGGCTTATTCCAACCTTATTTAGTGTAACTGTATCTTTATTTGGTTCATCTTTATCTTATATTGGAGCTTTTAGTCTTCTTATAGGTGAAAGAACGACTGTAGATGAATTTGTATTTGTCTTTCTAACAGGAGGATATATATTACTATTCTTATTTGCATTAGTTGTATTAGAAGCAATGATCTATGTTGTAAAGAGAGTTCTAATTTGGCATTTAAATGTCTTCAAGATAAATAAAAGAGAGAAATTTATTAAAAAGTTAAGTCATCTTAGTTTAGATGCATGGTTTAAACGTCATAGAAAACTAAAAACATTAAAAGCATTTGCTTTAGTGGGAGCATTAGTTGCAATATCATATACAGGATTTTGGATTTTTAATCATTATGATTGGGTTAAAGCTGAATATGGTAGTGGGGAAGTAATTAATGAAACAATCACTGAAGAATTTGCAGCAGAAATTCTTGCTGGAGATGAATGGGATATTGTAACAAACCTTGGATCGAAGAATATTGAATTTGTGCTTGTAAGTGGTGATGAGGTAACTATTAAACATTCTTATTATGAAGATGACGAATTCACATATGACTTCGACTATGAGAATAATATTCTGACAATAGAAAATGAAGAAAAAAACTATGAATTTGTTTGGAGAATTGAAGATATCATCGCATTTACATCAAGTCAAAGTGAAATACGGATAGAAATACCTGAATCTCTAATATTGAATGATGCTACACTAAGAACATCAAATGGAGAAGTGAGTATAACAAATGTTGATTTTAATTCAATTGATATCATTACTTCAAATGGTGAAATAAATCTATCGAATATTATTTTAGGAACAGATTTAACAGTAATAACTTCAAATGGAGTAATTAAAATTCAAGATATAACCGTTTCCGAAATTGGAGATTTACATGTTCAAAGCTCAAACGGTAGTATTGTAATTGATAATGTTAACTTTGCAAGTTATGTAATCTCTACATCAAATGGTGCTGTAGAGCTATCGGGACTTAATGAGGAACTTCAAGATGGTTTAGACTTAACTGTATCAACGTCTAATGGTAGTATTGATATGACAAATGTTTATGTTGATGAGATTATTCTAGAAACATCTAATGGTGATATTGATTTTTACAACGATGATGAAACTTTCTTACCATCAATATTCGAAGAAGATACAACTAATGGCGATATTAATACTTATATAAGATAGATTATAATCTTTAAAAAAGCAAATTTAAAACATCTTGCTATTGAAAAAAAATCATGGTATTATTATACCCGACCGAACATTCGGTCGGGTATATATTTTTTATAACAAGGAGGAGACTATGAAGAACTTAGCAAAATTTTCAGTAGATAGAGCTATAACGGTATTTATGGCGGTAGTAATTATCATTGTTTTTGGGGTTGTATCTTATACAAACTTAACAACTGATTTATTCCCTAGCATGAATATACCTTATAGTGTAGTTGTTACAACTTATCCAGGAGCAAGTCCTAGTGAAGTTGAGGATGTTGTTACACGTCCTTTAGAGGAAGCTTTAGCAACAACAACAAACATTAAGGAAATTCAGTCGATGTCACAAGAGAATTTCTCTTTAATTATTATGGAATTTAATAGCGATACTAATATGGATAGCGCTGTTATCGAAATGAGAGAAACTTTAGATATGACAACTACATATATGCCTGAGATGGTTGGTAGTCCGATGATTATCAAGTTAAATCCAGATATGATGCCTATTATGCAAATGAGTGTATCAAAAGAAGGTTTAACACAACAGGAATTAACAATTTATGTTGAGGAAGAAATTATTCCTCAAATTGAACGTGTTCCTGGTGTAGCTAGTGTTAGTATAAGTGGAGCATATGAATCAGAAGTACAAGTTGTGCTTGATGAAGCTGCATTAGAAATAATTAATACACAACTAGAAGCTTTATTTGCTGGTATGGGTATTGATGAAGAAGATATGATGTTACTAGATAAAGAGTCTATATCACAAATATTGATGGCTCAAAACTTTGAGTTCCCTGTTGGGTATGCGAATATTGATGGTGTTAGTTATTTAGTTCGTGTTGGGGATGAATTTGATAGTGTTCAAGAAATTGAAGACTTATTAATCTTTAATTTCCCAGGAATTCCTGGAATGATTGAACCTATTGTTTTATCTATGGGTGATATTGCAACAGTATCTTTTGTAAATGCTAATGAAAAAGAATATTCAAAAGTAAATGGTGAAAATGCAATAAGTTTATCTGTCCAAAAAAGTAGTGAATTTGCTACTACTGATATTACAAATGAGATTAATGAGATTATTGGTGATATAACAACTATTGATTCTAATGTTGATTTTACCGTTTTATTAGATCAAGGTGAATATATAGGACAGGCTACTGGTAGTGTTGTAAGTAATTTATTATATGGTGCTCTTTTAGCTGTTGTAGTTCTTATTATCTTTTTAAGAAGTGTTAGAGCGACATTTATTGTTGCTGTATCGATACCAATAAGCTTGATGTTCGCTATTATCTTAATTTACTTCACAGGAATTACTTTGAACATTGTTTCTTTAGGTGGTTTAGCACTGGGTATTGGGATGTTGGTAGATAACTCGATAGTAGTTATGGAAAACATTTTTAGAATGAAGAAATTAGGGTATTCTAATAAAGAAGCAGCAATACAAGGTACTAAACAAGTTGCAGGAGCAATCTTTGCTTCAACAATAACTACTATTTCTGTATTTATCCCTGTTGTCTTTATTGAAGGATTTATTCGTGAAATATTTATGCAAATGGCTTTAACTATTTCTTATAGTTTAATTGCATCATTAATCATTTCTTTATCTTTAGTTCCGGCAATTTCTTCTAAAATATTAGTAGAAGATTCTAAGACGAAAGAAGGAGAAGAAAAAGGAACTAATAAAGCTAAAGAAATATATGAAAAAATATTTAATGCTGCATTTAAATTTAAATACTATATTTTTGCAGTAGTTATTATATTGTTTGGTGGTTCTATTTATTTGGCTCTTGGAAACGGCTTTGAGTATTTCCCTGAATCAGATGAAGGACAGTTAAATATCTCTATAACGAATCCTGTTGATAGTCCACTATCAACTGATGAGTTCTTTGATTTATTGGATGAAATGTCAATTGCATTTTTAGAAAATGATGATGTTGAAGTTGTTGGTATGACTTTAGGTTCAATGCAAGGCTCGTTTTTAGGGTTTAGTAGCGCGAGTAGTGCAAGTGCTAGTGTTATTTTAAAAGATGATCGTGTGTTAACAACTAGTGAAATTCAAGGTTTGTTTGAAGTGTTACTAGAAAATGATTTTCCTGAAATTAGATATTCTATCAGTGGTTCTCAACAGCAAACAGATATGTTAACTGGTAGTGGTTATCAAGTTCAGTTAAGAGGTTATGATTTAGATACATTGAAAGAAGAAGCAGAAAAGATAGCTGTGTTAATTAGGGCAGTTGATGGTGTTGAAGAAGTAGATAGTGGTATTGGTATTCCTGCTGATGAAATAAAAATTACTGTAGATAAGAATTTAGCTATTCAATATGGTCTTACTACTGCGCAAGTATTAATGGTTGTTGGTGAAGAGTTAGCTTTAGAAGAAGTAGTAACTAGTGTTTCTGTAGCTGGGGATTTATATGATGTTTATGTTTATGATTCTAATTCGAATTATAGTGAAACAGAGTATAGTATCGAAGCAATTGAGAATATTGTATTGGGATTAAATATGTTTGGTGTTGATCCACCAATCATTAAAGTTCATCATATTGCAACTGTTGAAACAATAAAAGGATTTAGTACTATTAACCATATTGATGGTGTAAGATCAGTTACTGTTTCAGCGACTTATGATGAGAATTATAATTCAACTTTCGTTGCACAAGATATTGATGAAGCTCTAGCGAATTATTCTATACCTGATGGTTATGAGTATGAAGTTATGGGCGAAGATGAAGAGATTATGACAGCGTTAAATACTTTGGTATTAGCTATGTTATTAGCGATTGCTTTAATATATATGATTATGGCTTCACAGTTCCAATCATTTATTTATCCATTTATTATTATGTTTACAATTCCTTTAGCGTTTACGGGAGGATTCTTGATTTTATTCTTCGCAGGACTACCTGTAAGTGTTGTAGCAATGATTGGGTTCATTATTCTAGTTGGAGTAGTAGTAAATAACGGAATTGTTCTTGTTGATTATACTAATCAGTTAAGAGATCAAGGAATGGAAATTAAAGAAGCGTTGCTTGAGGCGGGTAAAACGAGAATGAGACCAATAGTTATGACTGCTTTAACGACGATATTAGCTTTATCAACAATGGCATTAGCCGTTGGTGAAGGTGCGGAAATGATGCAGCCAATGGCGATTACAACAATTGGTGGATTACTGTATGCAACTGTGTTAACTCTTGTTGTTGTTCCTTTAATGTACTATTTATTCACAGTGCAAACTAAGAATGTGTTAAGTACTTTATCAATAGTTACTATTATTGGTGCAACTGTGTTTGGTTATATTGAGTTAGAATTATGGTACTTAATCCTAATCGGAAGTGTATTAACTATTTTAATTATACTAAACTGGGTGTTTAATAATAAGAAGGTGGTTTAGTTGGCTAGAAAAGAAGAAATATTAGATGCCTTAATAGATATCTTTAAGAACCAAGGTGTTGGAGCTGATTTTACGATTTCGCAATTAGCGGCTAAAGTAAATATTGGGAAAAGTACAATATATGAGTATTTTAAAACAAAGGATGATATTTTAAAAGAAGCTATTTATCAAGTAGTTAGAAAAAGTTTTGATATGATTTACAAGAGAGGTAATATTGAAAATCTATCTTTCGAAGAAGCTTTTAAATCAGAAATGATGTTCTTGTTTATACTTCATGATGAGAATAAATTTTTAATTAATTTCTTATCTCCTGAGTTTAGAAAAGTAATTCCTTCATCAATTCAATCTGAATTTGGTGGTAGTGTACAAAAAGTTTTAACATATTATGAAAAGAGATTTACGGAGATATTTACAAAAGGAGTAATTGAAGGAATAATTCCTGAAGAGAATTCTGTGATTAATTCTTTGTTGATATCTAGTTTAATAGCTGGTACTATAATGCGATATGCTAATACAAGAGTAAGTGTGACTGAGGGTCTTGACTTGGACGAGTATATTAATGCAATATTTAAAGCAACTATTAAAATATCTAACTAAAAAAACGCCCTTATTTAGGGCGTTTTACTTATCATAATGTTCAAAACTTGTAGCTTTATTATTTTCATATAGAACACAAAAATAATGGCTTCCTTTATTTATTAGGACACTGTGTTTATATAGTTTATTTAAAGTTATATCTTCGTTTTCTCCTATTAGTTTTAAGACTCTATTTTTTGTCTGTTTTTTAATAGGGTTATTAAAGAATATTTTAGGTTTTATTTTAGATCTTAATAAATAATCTTGTTTAAGAGCGTAAATTTCATTATCATTAAGTATTTCAAATACACGACTGTAGATATCTTCTATTTGATATCCTCTCATTGAGTAGTTGTTATTAATATAATGATTTCCTATTTTAAGAAAAAAGTTATAAGATGATTCTTTTGATAAAATAATCTTTAACATGCTTTCTCTAAAGTAGCCTTTATTATGATGTATTTCTAGCATGTGTTCGACAAGGTGTATTTCTTTGATATCTGTTTTACTTAAACAATCATTCATTATTATTTCATAGGGAGAATCTTTTTGATAGATATAACTATATTTTTGTGCTTCAAGGCGCATTTTTGTCCCTCGTAACATTTTTAGGAAACCTAGTTGCAACTCTTTACTTTTCAATTTAAATACTTCGTCAAATGTTTTAATAAATAGGGTTTTGTTTTCTTTTGGTAATCCAGCAATTAAATCTAAATGGAGATCTATTGTATTCCCTTTTTGGATTAGTTTTATATTCTCAAATAGTTTTTCGGTATTTTGGAATCTGTCAACTAGGTAATTTGTTTCATAGTTAATAGATTGAATTCCGATTTCGAATCTAAAGAGATGTTTTGGGGCGTTTGTGTTTAAGTAATGGATAATATCTTTGTTTAACATATCGCCAGTTATTTCAAACTGAAAGACTGTTTTGTTATTGCTGTGTTTTATTATAAACTTTAGTAAATCAAGGGTATTTTTGTTAGCGTTAAAGGTTCTATCTAAGAATTTTATAGTTTTAGAGCCATGGAGCATTAAGTATAATATTGCTTTTTTTACTTCTTTATTATCAAAGAAACGAACTTTCTTTTCTAAAGAAGATAGGCAGTAACTGCATTTATAAGGACATCCTCTAGAACTTTCAATATATGATATCCTATTAGTAATATGAGGAATATCATCTTTGAAGTAGTAAGGAGATTTGATTAATGATAAATCACCTATTTCTTCTATCTTGTTATGATATAGTTTGTTATTAAGTTTATATGATAATCCGGATATGTTTGTATAATCAGTATTATTTGATAAATGATGTAATAACAACTCAAGTGATAGTTCTCCTTCACCTTTAATAATGAAATCTATTTTATTGTTTTTAAGGAAGAATGCTGGTTCATAACTAACTTCTGGTCCTCCTAGAATCAGTTTTGTGTTGTTAAGGTGCAACTTATCAATTATTTTAGTAAATAGCGTTACATTCCAAATATAGACACTAAAACCAATGATATCAGCGTTTTTTGATTCTATTTGATTTATTATATCTGAAATATCGTCTTTGATTGTAAACTCTAATATTTCAGGATTAAAAGAACTGTTTGCTTTTAAGAGTCGAACAGCGTTATTAGTATGAATATATTTAGCATTAATACTTACAAGTAATACCTTCATTTTAATCACCTGATTTATTTTAACATATTTACTGATTTTTGAGTAATTATGGTAAAATTATTATGGTGGTGATTATATGGACAAATTTAAGTTAGTAGCTAAGTATAAACCGATGGGTGATCAAATCAAAGCAATTGAATACTTGAAAGATAATATTGATGCTGGGGTTAAAGAACAAATCCTTTTAGGAGCTACTGCTACTGGTAAAACGTTTACGATAAGTAATGTGATTGAACAAGTAAATAAACCAACTCTTGTTTTAGCGCATAATAAGACTTTAGCTGGACAGTTATATAGTGAGTTTAAACAGTATTTTCCTAATAATCGAGTGGAATATTTTATTTCTTATTATGATTACTACCAACCAGAAGCGTATGTTCCTGCTCGTGATTTATATATTGAAAAGGATGCTCAAACAAATGATGAAATTGATGAGATGCGTCATAGCGCAACTGCTTCTTTATTAGAGAGAAAAGATGTTATTGTTATTGCTAGTGTGTCTTGTATCTATGGTATAGGAAATCCTGAAGATTATAAGAACTCAATGTTAACTTTACGTGTAGGTGATGAAATTGGTAGAGATAATCTTTTGAGAAGATTAGTTGATATGCTTTTTACAAGAAATGATTTTGATTTTAGTAGAGGAACATTTAGGGTAAAAGGTGATGTTATTGAGGTTTTACCAACGTATAGTAAAACTATTGGTATCCGTATTGAACTATTTGATGATGATATTGAAAGAATAAGAGAATTTGAAATTATAACTGGGGAAGTATTAAACGAGTATAAGGTTATTTCGTTATTCCCAGCAACCCAGTTTGTTACAAATAAAGATAAAATTGAAGAAGGAATTAGTAGAATTGAAAGTGAGTTAGAGGAAAGAATTAAATTCTTTAAAGATAGTGATAAGTATTTAGAAGCTGAAAGAATTACACAACGTACTAATTATGATATTGAAATGTTAAAAGAAATTGGTAGTTGTGCAGGGGTTGAGAATTATTCTAGACACTTATCTTTACGAGATAAAGGTGAAACGCCGTATACTTTAATGGATTTCTTTGGCGATGATTATTTGTTGATTGTTGATGAATCGCATGTTACTTTGCCACAAGTAAGAGGAATGTATAATGGTGATCAAGCTCGAAAGAATTCTTTAGTTGATTATGGGTTTAGATTACCAAGTGCTTTAGATAATCGTCCATTAAATTTTGATGAATTTAATGGAAAGATAAAAAATGTTATCTATCTTAGTGCAACACCTGGTGATTATGAAATGGATAAGACAAAGTATCTTGTTGAACAAATTATTAGACCTACAGGATTACTTGATCCTATTGTTGAAGTTAGAACTAAAAAGGGACAAATTGATGATATAGTTGCTGAAATACTACAAAGAATAGAGAAAAATCAGAGAACTCTTATTACAACATTAACGATTAAGATGAGTGAGGATTTAACAACTTATTTAAAAGAATTAGGAATGAAAGTTGCTTATCTTCATAGTGAAATAAAAACTTTGGAAAGAATTGAAATATTACGAGAGTTGCGATTGGGAACTTATGATGTTATAGTTGGTATTAACCTATTAAGAGAAGGGTTAGATATCCCAGAAGTAGCACTTATCTGCATTTTAGATGCGGATAAGCAAGGATTCTTAAGGAGTAATCGTAGTTTGGTTCAAACTATTGGACGCGCTGCGAGAAATAGTGAGGGAAAAGTTATTATGTACGCTGACAAGATGACTAGTTCTATGGAATACGCTATTACAGAAACTGCTAGAAGAAGAGAAGTGCAAGATGAGTATAATAAAATACATAACATAACACCAACGACGATTATTAAGAATATAAGAGATTCAATTAGTATTAAGTTAGAAATATCTGAAAACAATAAGAATATTAGCGAAATGACAAAAAAAGAAAAACTTATACTTATTACTGATATTGAAAAAGAGATGAGAAGTGCAGCTAAAAAACTTGATTTTGAGAAAGCAGCAGAATTAAGAGATATAATTATTGAATTGAAGACATCTTTATGAGGAGAAGTACATGAAAAAAGTTATTATGCTGGTAATAGGATTTTTATTAGTGTTTAGTTTAAGCGCTTGTGAGGATATATATATTGAACCAGGAGTTATTGATATACAGTTTGAGAATGTTCATTATAAAGGAGAATCAATTGTAATGGATGTTTGGATTACAAATGGTACTAGTGAAAACTATGATATTGGGTATATGGAATTCGCATTATATGTTCCTGGTACTGAAACAGAGTATTGTGGAGCAGGATTTGATATGCTAACTGTTATATCTAGTGATGATTATGAGGAGTTTGAAATTGAGTTTACTAGTGAATTTGTCTTTATGATAGAAACGGAATTAGAAGACTTGGGATATACATTGGAAGATTTGGAACTATACTATTGGTTTGAAGAATAGAAAAGGAGTGGTTTTATGGAAACATTTATTATTGTTTTGATTTACGGACTTATTATTATTGGATTTGTATTTAATACATGGTTATCAATATTAAACTATAAAAATAGAAATGCCAAAATACCAGAAGAAGTAGAAGATGTTTATGATGAAGAAAAATATCAGAAATGGCTGAAGTATAACATGGAAACCTTTCGTTTTTCTAGTATTGTAAGTGTTATTAATATTATTATATTCTTATTAATGCTTATTTTTGGTGTCTATGTTTTCTTTAATGATGTTGCTTTAAATATGTCTAGTAATGCAACAACACAAATTGTTATTTTTATTGGATTATATTATTTAGTATCATTTGTAATTGGTCTTTTTACTTCTTATTATAGTGCTTTTACTATCGAAGAGAAGTATGGATTTAATAAAATGACTAAGAAAACTTTTATTTTTGATAAAATTAAAGGATTAGTTTTAATGGCTATATTCGGTGGAGGAATTGTTGTACTAGTATACACAATATACGATAAAGCCGGACAATTATTTTTCCTTTATACATGGATTGCTTTAGTTACGATATTGTTACTAGTTAATATCTTATATACTAAACTCATTATTCCTCTTTTTAACAAATTAACTGATTTGCCTGATGGAGAGTTAAAAGATGCTATTTTATCATTAGCTAAGAAAGTGGGATATGAAGTTTCTCAAATTAGTGTTATGGATGCATCGAAAAGATCATCTAAATTAAATGCTTTTTTCTCAGGATTTGGAAAGTTTAAGAAAATAGTATTATATGATACTTTAGTTGATAAGATGAGTACTGAAGAAGTTGTTTCTGTATTAGCACATGAAATCGGACATAACAAACATAAACATATAATTTTTAATCTTGTTCAGATGGCTCTAACCTTATTAATATATATAGGAGCGTTTGCTTTAATTTTAGGAACTGATGTTTTTTCAACTGCATTTGGATTTGATAGTGCTAATTTTGGGTTTTCTATAATTTTATTTAGTGTTCTTATGAGTCCTTTTTCAATTCTTCTTGGACTTGTCACTTCATATTTCTCAAGAAAACATGAGTATCAAGCTGATCGTTTTGCTGCAATTCATAATGGTAAAGGGCATATTGAGAGCTCTTTAAAGGTATTAAGCCGCGAAAACTTTTCTAATTTGACACCACATCCTCTATATGTTAAACTTACTTACTCTCATCCACCAACAGTGGATCGCATAAGAGCAATTAGAAAGGTAGATTAAGATGACAAAATCGTTAGTTAAAATTGTTGTACAGCTTGCTGCAGCAATTGGACTTTATTATTTATTTGTAGATTACTTAAATATGAAATGGATTTTTATTGTAGTGTTGGTTGTTGTTGCTGTATTGTTCGTTATCTTCAATGTAAAGAATACTATTAATGGTGAGCCTATTTTAGAGATGTCATGTAATTCACATAAGTATTTGGAATTTGTTGAGAACAAATATAAAGATGGGGATATAAGTAAATATAATCTAACTAAAGCGTATGGTTTAATATATAAAGGTGATTTGTTGCAAGCTAAAGAAGCATTTGACAAAGTGGATTACTTACAAATAAAAGAAGATGAAAAATTATTAGAAATTTATACAAGAGTTAGAACTAAAATATCTTTCTATGATGGTGATGAATTTGATTTGAAATTAATTTTAAATGAGTTGTCAGAACAAGAAGAAGATAATCAAGAATTAAAAAATTATGTTAAAGTTTATATGTTAATTCAAAAACACGATTATGAGAATGCTATAAGTTTACTAATAGATCATATTCCTGCGCAAGTAAATCGTGTTCAAATAATAGAACTTGAGTATTATCTTGCCTATTCATATTATCAATTTAAGCAAATGGAAGATGCTTTAGCAGTTTGTCAATTTGTAATGAAAAAGGATTATCAAGTAATATATACAAAGAAAAGCAGAGAATTATTCGAGAAAATCAATTAAAACAAGTAAAATATCAATTATATCAATTAAATTCATTGAATAATTGATATTTTTAATATAATAATTAATTTTATTAATATTTGTGTTGACATTGTTTATTTTATGTATTATCATAGGGTTGTACTTAAGAAAGTTAATGTAGATATTAAAACAATTAATAATAAAGGTTGTGAATAAGATGAATTACAAAAAAGTACTTAATAAAATTGAAAATGGTGAGATTACGTCTCAAGATGCTCTTAATCAATTATATCCTGTGAAAGTTTCAAAACCTGGTAAACGTGCAACGTACATTAAAATGAATGTTAATGTACCAGAAGAGGGAAAGGGAGTTAATACATTCTTGAAGATATTATTCATGATTCCAATACCAATGATTTTCGCAAGAATGGGATTAAGATTTGCTGGAAGGTTTATTAAAGATGACAGTGTTGATATGTCAGAGATTAGAAAATTACTTAAATATTCGAAGAATACAACGATAAATGTTGATTCAAAAGATGCACAAGTAAAAATAAAAATTATTTAGGAGGAGAATTATGAATAAAGTTATAGGTGAATGCCCAATATGCCAAGGAGATCTACTGGTTACGAGATTAAGTTGTAAGAATTGTGGAACAGAGTTGACAGGTAAATTCCAACTATCAAAATTTAACTATTTATCAAAAGAACATTTATATTTTATAGAAGTATTTATTAAAAATAGAGGAAGCATCAAGCAAATTGAGAAGGAATTAGGAATTTCATACCCTACAGTTAAAAAGAACTTAGATGAAGTTATTATGAGTTTAGGGTATAAAGTAAGTGATGAAGATAAAATTAAAAAAGCTGATGTATTTACAAAACTAGAAAAAGGCGAAATAACTGCTCTCGAGGCTGCAAAGCTATTAAAATAGGAGGACAAAATGGATATGTATAATTGTTATTATTATTACGAAACATATGAACAAAAAAGAGAAGAACAGAAATTATTATTAGAACAAGACATAAAAACTAAAAAATATAATCGATAGACGAAAGGGAGATATAATATGAACGATAGATTAAGAATACTAGAAATGATTGAAAATAAAACAATAACAGCAGCTGAAGGTGCAGAGTTATTAAAAGCCTTAGATAAAAATGATGATAGCAGAGTAGTAAAAGTTAAGAAAGATGCTTTCAAAATGTTTAAAATTAAAGTATTATCAGCAGACGGAGATAAAGTAAATGTTCAAATTCCAGTAGAATTCGCTAAAGTAGCATTAACAAGCGGAAAAGGTTTTATGAAAGTAGATAAAATTGAAGGATTAGATCTAGATATTGAAGCAATTTTAGAAATGATTGATAGTGGAATGTTAGGAAAAATAGTAGATGTAGAATCGGCAGATGGAGATATTGTAGAAATCATAATCGAATAATTCTCTTTTTGAAAAGGGGCCTTAGGCCCTTTTTTTTACGATTTCCAAATATATGTCTAAAAATATGTTATAATACATTATAAGTTTAATCCCAGAATAAACAATTATTTAACAAGAGGTGTAATAAATGGTAGATAAGAACGAGTACTATTCAGTTGAGTTTGTAGATATGACTCACGATGGGATGGGTGTATGTAAGATTGATGGGTTTCCAATATTTGTCGCTAATGCTTTAAAAGGTGAAAAAGCTGAAATTAAAATTACTAAAGTAAATGCTAGTTTTGGTTTTGGTAGGTTGATTGAATTAGATCATAAATCTCCTTTTAGGAAAGAGCCTATTTGCGACCATTTTTCAGAGTGTGGTGGGTGTAATTTAATGCATATGAACTATCAAATGCAATTAGATTTCAAAAGATATCGTACTAGAGAAACATTGAAGAAACTTGGAAAAATAGAAACAAAAGTTAATGAAACTGTTGGAATGTTGAATCCGTATTATTATCGTAATAAAGCGGTTATTCCATTTGGAGAACAAAATGGCAAGATAATTTCTGGATTATATAAAAATCGAACACATGATATTATAGATATGAAAAAATGTTATATTATCCCTAAACTTACAACTGATATTGTTAAGTTTATGAAAAATGTTTTTGAAGAGTTGAATATTCCTGCGTATAATGAAAAAATCGGTACCGGAGTTGTAAGATGTTTAGTAGTTAGGAATTCTTATAAATTTGATGAAATATCAGTTACAATTGTAACTTTAACTCCTAAATTACCTAAAAAAGACATCATAGTTAAAAAATTAGTTTCAAGATATAGTAAGGTTGTTTCTATTATACATAACTTTAATCCTGATAATACTAATGTTATTATGGGTAAAAAAAGTAAGGTTATATTTGGGGAAGATTTTATTAGAGATGAAATTAATGGTGTATATTTTAAAATTTCTCATAGATCTTTTTATCAAGTTAACCCTATTCAAACAGAAGCTTTATATTCAAAGGCTATAGAATATGCTGAACTTACTACTGATGAGGTAATTATTGATGCTTATTGTGGTATAGGAACCATTGGCTTGTCTGCAGCGAAATATGCGAAGACTTTGCTGGGTGTTGATGTAGTTAAACAGGCTATTAATGATGCTGTTGAGAATGCAAGAAATAATGGAATAACAAATGCTAAATTTGTTGCTGGAAAAGCTGAAGATGTAATAAAACATTGGAAAAACTATAACGTTGATGTTTTATTTGTAGACCCGCCTAGAAAAGGCTGCGATAAAATGTTCTTGAAGACTATTGTAGAGATGGAAATACCAAAAGTAGTTTATATTTCATGTAATGTTTCAACATTAGCAAGAGATTTAAACTATATGCAATCAAAAGGATATCAAGTATTAGAAGTTACTCCATTTGATATGTTCCCACAAACCACACATATTGAAACAGTTACTAAATTACGATATAAAAAGCAAGAATTTTAATTCTTGTTTTTTTTAACTAAAAAATGTCGATATTTATGATAAAATATACTTAGAGAGGTGATTGTATGAAGTCATATCGCAAAGAATTATGGTTTAATACTACTAAAAGAAGAGAATTTATTAATATAACTAGAGATGTAAATCGCTGTTTAAAAGATAGTGGTATAAAAGAAGGACTTGTTCTTGTTAACGCTATGCACATTACATCTAGTATTTTTATAAATGATGATGAATTAGGGCTTCATAATGACTTCGAGAGATTTTTAGAGAAACTAGCTCCTGAAAAACCTTATGATCAATATGATCATAATGGGTTTGAAGATAATGCTGATGCTCATATAAAGAGAACAATTATGGGACGTGAGGTTGTTGTTGCTGTTACTAATAATGAATTTGACTTTGGCCCATGGGAGCAAATTTTTTATGGGGAGTTTGATGGAATGAGAAGAAAAAGAGTTTTAGTAAAAATAATAGGTGAATAGAATGAACCCTTTTAAAAGAGATAATCAAATGATGCCAATTGCATCTCTAAATAGTGTATATATTGATAACGTATTGGCTTCTGATTTATTTAGACCTGCACTTATTTTAAAAGATTTAGTGAAGTTTAAAGAAGAACTTGGATTAGGAAGCATGTTAAATGATAATAAGTTATTATATCAGTTCAATAATTTGTTAAAAAGTGATTTAGATAGTGTTAAGACTAAGGCTACAAAAATAGCTGTTGAGTATGGGAACCGTTTAGGTAAGATGTTATTGACGCTTTATAAGCCTTCAACTCTATCAAAAACAAATAGAGCAAATTGGACTAGTGAACATTGGGATTACTGGAGAAATATTAAGAGTATTTATCTTGTTGGAGGATTAACATCACCGATTCTTACAAAGATTTTTTATGATCGAGTTACTTCTATTTTTGAGGAAAATGATATACAAGATTTATGTATTACTTTTATTGAAGGATCTTCCAATTTAGGAACTAGAGGTATGTCTCAATTGATTGAGAATGGTGATTATCTATTATTTGATTTTGGGCAAACGAATATTAAACGAGCAAGACATTTGAAAGTTGAAGAGAAGATAGTAATAGATACTGTATTACCTATGGTTGAGTCAAAGTTTCTATTTTATAAGAAAAAAAGTGAAAAAGAGATTATAGAAATAGCTCATAAGTTAGATGATTATATTATTAAAACTATTTTAGATACATATAAGCAAGTTGCATTTAATGGGGTGAATATTTATTTAAGCATTGCGAATTATGTATTTGATGGAAAAATATATTCTGCTCGCGGAGGATATGGCAAGCTAGCTTATGTGGCGGATAACTATGAGTCGCATTTATCAAATAGATTATCAAAAATTCTTAATAAGGAAATGTATGTTAAGCTATTTCATGATACATCTGCGATGGCATTAATGTATAGCAATGAGCAAAATGTAGCAGTAATATCTCTTGGAACAGCATTTGGTATTGCATTTACTGAATAAAAGTAGTATAGTTAATAATTGCGAATTAGAAAGTGGTGATTTAATGGAACCCCTATTAAAAAAGGATCAACAAGTATTACTAACTATTAAAAGATTAGGAATAAACGGTGAAGGTATTGGGTACTATAAAAAACAAGCAGTATTTGTACCTGGAGTATTACCTCCTGAAGAAGCTATTGTTAGAATAACTGAGGTTACTGAAAGATATTCTAGAGGTGAAATGGTTAAACTAAATATTAAAGCTAAAAAGAGAGTTAAGCCGTTTTGTAAGCACTTTGATGAGTGTGGAGGTTGTCAAATTCAACATATTGCTTATACTGAGCAACTTTCTTAAAAGGAGGAAATGTTGATTCAAACAATTGATCGATATTCTGGCCTTGACAGATCAAAAGTGAAATTTAATGATATTGTAGGGATGAATAATCCTCGTTATTATAGACATAAATCTCAAATGCCTGTAAGAAATACAAAATTCGGAATAACTACTGGATTATATAAGCCAAATTCTAACGATCTGGTTCCTATTATAGATTGTCCAGTTCATGCAGAAAATATAAATATTGTTAATAGAAAAGTTATTGAGATTTGTGATAAACATGAAATTCATGCTTTTGACTCAAAAACAATGAGAGGACTATTAAGATATATAGTAATTAGAGAATCTCATTTTAATGGAGAAATACAAGTTACTTTGGTAATAACAATATTTAATAAAGCCCTTCATAAAGCTGCAAATGAGATTCTAAGAATTTCAGGAGTTGAGAGTGTAGGTATATCAAAAAACAGAGATGCTAGTAACGTAGAATAGTAAAAGACAACATTGATTTTGAGACAGAGAAAACTATTGTTGACGCATACTGTGGAGCTGGTGCAATAAGTATGTATATAGCGCCTTTTGCGGAAAAAGTTGTAGGTATTGATGTAAGTAAGGAATCGGTTTACAGCGCTTTACATAATAGAAAAGTTAATAAGTTTGATAATGTTAACTTTGAACTTGGTGAAGTAAGTAGTGTTCTTCCTAAATTGTATAACGAAGGACTAAAACCGGATGTAATAATAATTGATCCACCAAGATCCGGGATTGATTACAAAACATTAGATATATTAACCAGAAAAGTTCCTAAAAAGATCATATATGTTTCATGTAATCCAAGCACATTAGCAAAAAATCTTAAGGTGCTAACCAAAAAATATGAAGTAAAATCTATTACCCCATTTGACATGTTCCCTCATACATCACATATTGAGAGTATAACTATATTAGAAAAAAAATAAGAGGAATGACTCTTATTTTTTTTTGACAGTAATATGAGTTATTTCATTTTGGGACATT